>SLOJ01000168.1 GCA_007132585.1 Bacteroidales bacterium
CAGAAATGTGTTTTCCGGCCCTGCCAGTTCTTTTATTCTTAATGCTACTTTTTCGGTAGTTCCGTGTGTGGTTGCGTAAATTATTGCTGTGTCCATTTTTTTTGAGTTTAAGAGTTTAAAAAGTTAATAGTTTAAAAGTTGATAAGTTGAACATTATGGTCTGTATATTTTAAAATTATTATAGTGGCAAAATGAATTTCTGATCGCAGTATGATTGAATGATTTTTATGAATGATCACATTTGATTTACGATGCAAAATTGTTACAAAAGGATAAGCCGGGTGTCTCAACTTTCGGGAAAGGAGTCTTAACTTCTGGTTTTTCCATAAAAAAAAGGTCTCATTTTTTTGAGACCTTTTTTCTGACCAAACAGAATAAATAGTTATGTTAATTTTTATGCAGTAGATTTGGCGGCATATCCTGCGTAAAGCCATGCACCACCAGCCATGGCTAAATCTTTTAAAAGATTGGTAGTTGATGCCTGATCGCCTTCAAGTGCTCCGGGCAGATGCAGAAAGAGCACAAAAATAAGAAGCATTACTCCCAGTAAGAAGGAGGCCAGTTGGTCCATAATCTTAATCATCATACTTACTGACGCTGCAATCAAAGCAAGTCCGGTTAAGTAAACCCAGAAAACGCCACCAGGCAGCCAGCCCGGGATCATGCCAGCCATGTTACTGGCATTCATGAAATGAAATACTCCAAAAATTAAAAAAGGTATGGCAAATACATACCTTCCTGCAACTTTGTTAAAAACGTCCATAATCATAGATTTTGGTGAATAAATCTTTTTAATGAATCTAAAAACCTGATTCATATGTGTTAAAATTAAACAAACATTTTAAGAAAACCAACTTTGCGATTAATTCATTTTATTCTTCCAACTAGAATTCCTGTTACCCGACCCATGGGAGCCAGATATTCACTTAAAGGGACAGGTGATATCTCAACCTGGTTGGTGCGGGTTGAAGCATGCAGTAAATGCAACCGGCCGTTCCGGTGAACAACAAATCCGGTATGGGAGACATCCAGTCCGGCGATATTGGTGGTAAAGGCTATTATGTCTCCGTTTTTTATCTGGCTTTCAAATTCCACAATTCGGTCCTTCGGAATGAAGTTCATCTCAAAACCGGAAATAACTTTTTCAGTTTCTTCAATGCGGGAAACATACTCCGGGTTTCCCAGTTGCCGGTATGACCCGGGATTGGATGACATAAAAGATACATTTGTATTATAAGGCTCATCGCTCAATTCACTGCTTACGATTTCAAGGATCCCTTTGTCGGTATTGTTTTGCAGCCATTCAGTAAAATAATGCAATCGTGATGGATAGCCATCAATTATTCCATCCCGGTATCTGATACAAGCCAGTAATTGGGTAAAACGTTCAAAATCTGTTCGGTTTTCTTTCAAAAGAAGAGTAAAAGCTACCACATATTCCACGAAAGTGGTACAATCCATTTCACGCAGATTAACCACCAGTTGCTCCTTTCTGGGTATTTCAAGGGTGTGGGCTGCGTAGGGGGAGTTGAGAAAGAATTGAGCCGTACTTAATATAATTGAAGTTGTTTCTGGTGAATCAGGTAATTGAGTAAAACTTATTTTTAGATGTTGAATAGCTTCGAGAAATATAAGGCTGTCTTCAGTAAGAACATATGTATTTAAGATCTCACTGGTATCGCATATTAATAGATTGTTTTTATTTTTTTCAGTATTCTGGCTTTGCCCGTCTGAAACTGACTGACAACAAACGAAAACCATCACGGAGAATGAAATTAAAAGGACTTGGGTCTTTTTCATTTGTCAGATAACTTTTTGTGAAGTTAAGAAAAAATCCGGGGTGTAGAGTTATGTATTGTATGAGCAGTTGATTCAATTTCGGTTCCCTTAGAGTCTTCCAGACCGTTTTTCCATACATCACGCTGCAAAGCTTCCTGCAATATCTTCAAAGACTTTTACCAGTGTTTTATTGTTTTGAGCGAAAACACTCAACCCTTTTTCAGCAGCTTCTCCCAAATCAGCAACAAGGGGAACCTGCCCCAGTAATTGTGTCTGGAGTTCATCGGCCAGGGTTTTACCACCCCCTTGTCCGAAAATAAAATATTTTTCTTCAGGGTGAGGTAAAGGTGTAAACCACGACATGTTTTCTATTATCCCCAATATTGGAACTTTCAATTGATCATTCAAAAACATGGAAGCCGCTTTGCGGGCGTCGTTCAGAGATATTTCCTGGGGGGTTGTAACAATGATGGCACCGTTTATATCCAGTTTTTGGATGGCTGTTAACTGGATATCACCAGTTCCCGGTGGAAAATCAACGATCATGAAATCAGTTTCTTCCCAGTGGGTATTTTGAAAGAGTTGTTGTGTGGCATTGGCAACCATGGGACCACGCCATATCAAACCCTGGTTACGGCCGGCAAAAAATCCCATGGAAATGATCTTTACTCCAAATTTTTCAATGGGGATCATAAGCTGGACACCACTGAATTCAGTAACCTCGGGACGTTGGTTCTCAATACCAAACATACGGGGTATTGACGGACCGTATATATCTGCATCTACCAGCGCGGTTTTAAAACCGTTTCTTGCCAATGCAATGGCAAGGTTTGCTGAAACAGTTGATTTTCCTACACCACCTTTTCCGCTGGCAACAACGATGATATTTTTTACATCGGGGAGTTGAATTTTTTCTATTGTGCTCATTAAATATGTATTAGTATATTATTAAATAATGTTTTTATTGTAAGGATGTAACCCGTTAGCAAATATATTTATATTCTGAGCTTTAATGTTAACTTTCTGTTATTAAATCTATTCAGAGCATTACTACTTCATGGGTAATATTAATACCGGCCTGGCGGAATAAAACCCCTACCGGACAAGTGTTCATGGTGTGTTCAATGCATTTTTCCACTTTGCTTTCGATGGCGTGGGTTTTTATTTTCAGGGTGAAATGCACATCTGTGATAGTCGGCGCCCCGTCTTTTTGCTGGGCATCGACGTCTACTTCCATCTTTTCAAAGTGAAGGTGCATCTTTTGTGCAACCATGGCAAATATGGTTCCCACGCAGCCACTGAAACTCATAACGCAGAGTTCTAAAGCCGTGGGGCCGCTGTTAC
>SLOJ01000111.1 GCA_007132585.1 Bacteroidales bacterium
ATAGCTGCAAAAACAATTTCTTTGGGGAACCCCAGCCGGGCCAGTAAAAACCCTGCACTCAGTACATGCGCCATGTAAGGAAAACCCGAATCGCGGAATTCATCTTTATGCCGGTTTACGGCAAACTTAATGACTTTTTCAGTCATGGCAGAATCCGACTTCAGATAGTCCTTTGCAGGCATATCATTACCGAAAAACTTCTTTGCATTGCTCGCAAGAAAAAATCTTTTTACGTCTTTAAAAAAACCTGGCGAGCTTATATCTTCAGAGTAATCCTGTGCAATGGAATGCAATTGATCAAGCCCCTGATCCAGTGCATTACTGGTTAAGAGTTGAAGAGAAAATTCCTGGCGGATTTGGTTAGAAAGCTTCATCGATAATCTAACAGCAGTTTGTTCAGATCAAATGCTAAGGTAAGAGAATCTTTTAAAAAGTGCACCCAAAATTGGTGATGTGGTCGGTATTTTTAACGGTAGTCCTTTGCAGGGACCTGCCTGCACGGCATGTCTCCCATACACCCCCGCCGAAATCCTTCAAAGACGCGCATAACGGTGCGTCTCCTTGCGAAGGCTTTCCGGGAAGTAGACAATGCATTTGTTTTCAAAACATCTGTTTTTTTGTAATGCAATTTATTTTTTCCTGCTATTTTTACAACCAAAATGAATACAATTTATTTTTCAACTCAAAAACACATTCTCATGAAACGTTTTACTGTATTAGTTCTTACAGCGTTATTTTTTACAATACAGGGTAGTTATGCCCAAAAACAGGCCATGGTGCCCGAAACCCTTTGGGAGTTTGGCCGTGTGGGTGGCATGCAGGTTTCTCCCGATGGTACGCAAATCCTTTTTACTATTACTAATTATGATGTGGAATCCAATAAAGCCGCAAGGGATATCTATATTATTCCTGTGGACGACGGACAACCCCGCAATCTTACAAATAGCCCTGAAAATGAATTTAATGTGATGTGGCGGCCCGATGGCAGAAAAATAGGCTATCTGAGTTCAAAAACCGGTACGGTACAGATTTGGGAGATGGACCCTGATGGCCATAACCCCCTTCAGGTTTCAAATGTATCCGGCGGTGTTACAGGCTTTGAATACAGCCCCGATATGCAGCATGTGTATTTTACCAAAAGGGTAAAAGTTGAAGAAAATCCACACGATATGCATCCCGATCTGCCCCTTTCCAACGTATTGATTTACGATGATCTGATGTACCGGCACTGGGACCGCTGGCACGACTATTCCTACAGCCATATTTTTGTTTCTCCCTACAGCAACGGAAGCATTGGCCGGTATCACGATATCATGGAGGGTGAACCCTGGGATTCTCCCATGCCCCCCTTTGGTGGCATTGGCCAGATCAGCTGGACACCCGATGGCAATGCACTCGCGTATACTGCCAAGAAAAAAGTAGGTAAGGAACGAGCATTGAGTACTAATTCTGATATTTACCTTTACGATCTTAATACCCGCCAAACAACCAACCTCACCCCTTTCAATCAGGGCTACGATCGTAATCCCGCTTTCTCACCCGACGGGCGCTATATGGCTTGGGAGAGTATGGAAACCCCTGGTTTTGAATCGGATAAAAATCGTATACTCATTATGGATCTTAGCGATGGAAGCTGGATTGATTACTCAGAAGGTTTTGATCAAAGTTCGGGAAGTTTCAGGTGGTCGGCCAATGGCAGAGCCCTTTACTTCATCAGCGGTCATCATGCTACCTATCAAATGTATAAACTGGATATTGCCAGCCGCCAGATCAACCCGATTACCGATGGCTGGCACAATTACAACTCCCTGGCCATCGCAGGCAATTATCTTGTTGGAGAGCGTATGAGCATGTCATCACCCGTTGAAATTTTCAGGGTAAACCCCGCTGATGGCACCCAGGTGCAGCTTACCGATGTAAACCGCCCTGTTTTTGATAAAACTGAGATGGGAAATGTTGAACAGCGGTGGATTGAAACCACCGACGGTAAAGAAATGCTGGTTTGGGTAATTTATCCTCCCGGGTTTGATCCTGAAAAGAAATATCCGGCCTTGCTATACTGCGGCGGTGGCCCGCAAAGTGCTGTAAGCCAGTTTTTCTCCTACCGCTGGAACTTCCAGATCATGGCGGCACATGATTACATAATAATTGCTCCAAACCGCAGAGGCTTACCCACATTCGGCCAGGAATGGAACGACCAGATCAGCCAGGATTATGGCGGACAAAATATGCAGGACCTGCTCACAGCAGCCCGCACAGTTAGCCAGGAGCCATTTATTGATGAAACCAGGATGGGTGCTGTAGGCGCCAGCTACGGCGGTTTTTCCGTATTCTGGCTGGCAGGCAATCACAACGGATTATTCAGTGCATTCATATCACATTGTGGTATGTTTAACTTCGAGAGCTGGTATGGCACAACCGAAGAAATGTTCTTTGCAAACCACGATATTGGCGGGCCCTACTGGGCCGAAGATCGTCCCGATAGCTATGACTCATCTCCCCACCGTTTTGTGGGTAACTGGGACACACCCATTATGGTGGTTCATGGTGCCAAAGATTTTCGCGTGCCCATCTCAGAAGGAATGCAGGCCTTCAATGCGGCACAACTCCAGGGAGTTCCCAGCCGCCTTATAGTTTACCCTGAAGAGAACCATTGGATTCTTACCCCGCAAAACAGTATTATCTGGCAAAGAGAATTTTTCAAATGGCTCGATCAATGGCTTAAAGAATAATCTTACTATTCCGGTGCATGCAAAAAAGAGTTCTGCGCTATAATATATAATGCAGAACTCTTTTTTGCGTTTATTTTAGTAATTTTGGCTCGTTTTCCGGAGTCGTATTGTTAATCAGAATTTTTAGCCGCCGATATATAAGCCAATGCGCAAAGCAATTCTCAGCATAATCCTGTTTTTAAGTCTGTGTTTTATAAGCCTGTTTTTAATGCCTGTAAGGGCTGCCGGAGATCCTGGCAAAAGCATAAAAGATACCGTAATACCGGAAAATGTAATTTTCAATCCAAACGATACACTACCCTGGCGTGATGAACTGCAAAGAGATACCTTACCCGCCGGCGATACCTTGCCCGTTGTAACCCCGCAACCTCAAGTGGATGATAAAGAAGATGAAACACTTTCATTAAAAATACCATGGTATACCCAGGAGCAGCTGGAAAATCCGTTCCAACCCGAATCCAATTATGTGGATACAACACTTCTTGATTTTCATCATTACGACTTTGCTGCACAAGATGGCTTGTTTTATGCAACCAAAGGAAATCCCGGACATACTTACCGACTGCTGAAATTTGATCCAAAGTTTTCGCCCGGATTGGATCATGGGCACAGAACAATTTATGGGCAATATCTCTTCCACCATAACCAATTACGTTTTTATCGTCCCAAATATACTTTTACCGATCTTTCATTGGTTATCGGGGATAATCGCGAGCAGCTTTTTTATGCTAAGCATGCACAGCGACTTCACGAAACATTTTATGTGGGACTTCAATACAGAGTGATCAACTCACCCGGAGCCTTCACCAGATTGAGTGCGCAAAATGTAAATCTTTATCTTACTGTTGATTATTTGCACCCCAGCAAAAGATACCAGGCACTTGGTAGTTTTATCATCAACAGGGTTAGAAATCAGGAAAGCGCAGGACTGATAAACCCTGAAGCTTTTGAAGAAAATGAATTGCGCGACAGTGTTTTTCTTTACTCAGCCGAATCATGGTACAGAGATATTTCTGTTAATATCCGCCATTTCTACCAAACAGGATTTTATGCCGGGCGTGATTCAATCAATGAAGGCAGATTTATTAATCTGGGTAGAATCAATCATGGGTTTACCTACTCAAGAAATTCGTATGTTTTAGATGACAAATTTTCACCTTATCCCTTTTATGATTATGAACCGCCTTATCAGCAAAGTACTTTTGATTCCACTGTAATACATAAAATATGGAATGAGGTATCATGGTCAAATTTTCCGCTTGAAAGTGGCCGGGGTAACTTTCCGTTTAATTTTAAGATATTTCTTCAACATAGTATAAATACCATTCAGCAACCCTGGTTTCCTGTTGATCAACCGCTTCTTGATACCCTTAACCAACCACTCTATTACTATGACAAGTACAATTACAATGAGCTCATACAGGGTATTGAACTGCAAAGCGATCAGTCGAGGTTTTTATCATTCGGAGGGTTTGCCAATGTAACCGTTGGGGGGTACAACGATGAAGATTTTCATGCCGGGGCATTTGTTACTTTAGGCCGGCCCGACAGAAATTATAACCTGGAAGGGCTATTAAGGGTTGCCAACATGGAAGCTCCTTATTTTTACAATAATTTCAGGAGTAATTACATTAGTTGGGAAAATAATTTTAATAAAATGCAGGTGCTTAATTTGCGCGGAAAGCTGAAAACCCCCTGGTTAAAGCTTGAAGGAAACTACTACCTGCTCAATAATATGGTATATATGAACCGCGATGCCCTGCCTGTGCAGAACAATTCAGGATTCGGATTCATAAGCCTTGGAGCATACAGCGATATTGAACTGGGAAGGTTTGGTTTCAGAAATCATGGAATATATCAGTACAGTACTACTTCGCAGTTTGAAGATTACCCTGCGTTTATAAGCTATCATTCTGTTTACGTTAATGCATCACTTTTTGATGGGGCACTGATAAACAAACTTGGTTTCGACTTTCATTTCAATACAGGATACCGTGCCATGTCATGGATGCCTGTTACACGTTCCTTTTATGCACAAAAAGATCATAGGGCACGCGATAAATTTTTACTGGATGTATTCTGGAGCGGTAAAATCAAGAGAGCCAGATTGTTTGTAAAGTTTCAGAACATACTCGCACCTTTTATTGATCTGGATCCCCATTACGATATTCTCTTCTATCCTATTCCCGAAACCGCTTTTAAATTTGGAGTTTCGTGGATGTTTTTCGATTAACAACTCTCTTTTTTTTCTTGTTTGAAATCGTTATAAATAAGCTGTTATTGCTGATTTCTCGGAGTATTTTTAGTAATTTTGCGCCGTGAATCTGATATAGCTAAATGCCTAAAATTTAGACTGTTTTTAAATAATATAATTATGACAAAAAAGAAAAACTTCATTACTTGTGATGGTAACTACGCGGCATCACACGTTGCTTACATGTTTAGCGAGGTAGCAGCAATCTACCCCATTACGCCATCTTCCAATATGGCTGAGAATGTTGATGAGTGGGCTGCTAAAGGACGCAAGAACATTTTTGGGGAAGAAGTAAAATTGGTTGAGATGCAATCGGAAGCCGGTGCAGCAGGTGCTGTTCATGGTTCTCTTCAGGCTGGTGCCCTTACCAGCACATATACTGCATCGCAGGGATTATTACTGATGATTCCTAATATGTACAAAATCTCGGGTGAGTTGCTCCCCGGGGTATTTCATGTTTCTGCCCGCAGTCTCGCTGCTCAGGCACTTTCAATTTTCGGCGACCATAGCGATGTTATGAGCACCCGCCAAACCGGTTTTGCCATGCTGGCTACCGGAAGTGTTCAGGAAATTATGGACATCGCTCCTATCGCACACCTGGCTGCAATTAAATCAAGAGTACCTTTCCTGCATTTCTTTGACGGTTTCCGTACTTCCCATGAAGTACAAAAGGTGGAAGCTTCAGATCAGGATACTTTAAAAGACCTTATCGACTGGAAAGCTCTCCAGGAGTTCCGCGATCGTGCTTTAAATCCTGAGCATCCGGTAACCCGTGGTACTGCCCAAAACCCCGATATATACTTCCAGTCAAGGGAAGCTGCAAACCGCTTTTACGAGGTGCTTCCCGATATGGTAGAAGATTTCATGAAGGAAATTACCAAAATAACAGGTCGCGAGTATCACCCTTTTACATACTACGGTGCCAATGATGCCGAGCATGTGGTTGTTGCTATGGGCTCAATTACCGAAACCATCAAAGAAACCATCGATTATTTGGTTGAAAAAGGTGAAAAGGTGGGTATGGTAAGTGTACACCTGTACAGGCCTTTCTCAGCAAAATACCTGCTGAAAGTAATGCCCAAAACCGTTAAAAGGATCACTGCGCTTGATCGCACCAAAGAACCCGGTGCTAATGGTGATCCTCTGTATCTTGATCTTCGTGAAATATATTACGGTAAGAAAGATGCACCTGAAATATACGGTGGCCGTTATGGTTTAAGTTCTAAAGATACTACCCCACGTCATATCATTGCCGTATTTGAAAACAGCAAGATGAAAGAGCCCAAAAATCAGTTTACCGTGGGTATCAATGACGATGTTACTTTTAAATCCCTGCCCCTGGACCAAGAGGTTGATGTGTCTCCGAAAGGAAATTATGCTGCCAAGTTTTACGGACTGGGTTCCGATGGTACTGTGGGTGCCAATAAAAACTCAATCAAGATCATTGGAGATTCTACCGATAAATTTGCACAAGGATACTTCAGCTATGACTCTAAGAAGTCGGGGGGTATAACTGTTTCTCACCTCCGCTTCGGTGATTCGCCCATTCGCTCTCCCTACCTGGTTAATGCCGGAGACTTTGTAGCTTGTCATGTGCCGGCATATCTGGAAAAATACGATATGCTTAAAGGACTCAAAAAAGGTGGTATTTTCCTGCTCAACTCTATATGGGATGAAGAGGAAACCAAAAAACGCCTGCCCGACCACATGAAGAAGTACCTGGCAGAAAATGATATTAAGTTTTATATCATCAATGCTACTTCCATTGCTGAAGAAATCGGTTTGGGTAACCGCACCAATACAATAATGCAGTCAGCCTTCTTTAAAGTTGCCGAAGTAATTCCGTATAAGGATGCCGTAAAAGAAATGAAAGACGCCATCCAGAAATCATATGGCATGAAGGGGGAAGAAATTGTAAATATGAACAATGCTGCAGTAGATAAAGGTGGAGAAGAAGTTTCAGAAATTAAAATTCCTGCCGAATGGAAAAAGATGGATGTGAAGCCTGCCAGGAAACGTGATGACGTTCCTGAGTTTATTCGTGATATCGTGTTCCCTATCAATGCACAGAAAGGTGATGATCTGCCCGTAAGTGCATTCCTTGACCGTGAAGACGGAACCTTCCCCGCCGGTACTACTGCTTACGAAAAACGTGGTATTGCAGTTCATGTTCCCGAATGGCAGCTCGAACACTGTATACAGTGCAACCAATGTGCGTATGTTTGTCCGCATGCGGTAATACGTCCTTTCCTTATGGATGATGATGAGATGAAAAAACTGGGAGATGATGTTCCGGTAATTGAAATTACCAAAGGAAAACTTGCAGGTTATAAGTATCGTATGCAGGTAAGTCCGCTGGATTGTACCGGCTGCGGAAACTGTGTAGATATATGTCCTGCAAAAGAAAAAGCATTGATAATGAAATCGCTCGACTCTCAAATGATTGAAGATGAGCGTTGGAATAAGATCATTGAAAATGTAACTTATAAAGACACCATTGTTTCAAAAGAACAATCTGTTAAAAACAGCCAGTTCGCACAGCCTTTGTTTGAGTTCAGCGGTGCATGCGCAGGATGTGGCGAAACACCTTACATCAAGCTTATCACCCAGCTTTACGGCGACCGCATGATGGTAGCCAATGCTACAGGTTGTTCTTCCATTTATGGTGGTTCTGCACCTGCCACACCTTACACTATCAACAGCAAAGGTGAAGGCCCGGCATGGGCAAACTCACTCTTTGAAGACAATGCAGAATATGGATTCGGTATGGCAACCGGTGTAGGCAAAATACGCGAAAGGATTGCCCGCTTTATGGAAGTCGGAATGGAAGCCGATGACATGAAAGCTGAAACCAAAGAAGCTTTCAAAGGATGGCTTGACAGCAAGGAAGATGCTTCCACAAACAAAGAAGCTTCTGAAAAAGTGGTAGAGGCTTTGAAAAATGAGAAGAATCAGATTGCAAAAGACATCATGGCACTGAAACAATACCTGGTGAAAAAATCTGTCTGGGTATTTGGTGGTGATGGTTGGGCTTATGATATTGGCTTTGGCGGCCTTGATCACGTAATTGCTTCAGGCGAAGATATCAATATGCTGGTTATGGATACCGAGGTTTACTCCAACACCGGCGGACAGGCTTCCAAGTCGACACCTGTGGGTGCTATAGCCAAGTTTGCCGCTGCCGGTAAACGCGTTCGCAAGAAAGACCTTGGCGTAATGGCCATGAGCTATGGTTATGTATATGTTGCCCAGGTAGGTATGGGTGCAAACCAGAACCAGTTCCTGAAAGCCATTCGCGAAGCTGAAGCCTATCCGGGACCCTCTGTTATCATTGCCTATTCACCATGTATCAACCACGGTTTAAGAAACGGTATGGGTGCTACACAACAGCAGACCAAAGATGCCGTTGAAGCAGGTTACTGGCAATTGTATCGCTACAACCCTATGCTTGAAGAAGAAGGGAAAAATCCGTTCCAGCTCGACTCTAAAGAGCCTGATTGGAACAAGTTCCAGGACTTCCTCTCAAGCGAGGTACGCTACAGCTCACTGAAGAAAGCCTTCCCGAAAGAAGCAAAAGAACTCTTCAAAGCTGCCGAAGAAAATGCAAAATGGCGTTATAATACATATAAGCGCTACGCTGCAATGGACTTCTCAAAACAAGAATAATCTTTGTTCTGTTATTTATGAAAAAAGGCCACCGGAGTTCCGGTGGCCTTTTTGATTTCTGAAAAATTAAATATCAGGATGTAATTTCCCCAAACAATTCAAACTCCCCGGCCGAAATAATTTTCACATCAAAAAATTCACCAACCTGAATTACAGGATCTTTTTTAATGAAAACCTCATTATCCACTTCAGGTGAATCATATTCGGTGCGACCCACAAAATAATCGCCCTCTTCCCTGTCGATAAGCACACGAAATGCTTTTCCCACCTTTTCCTGGTTTAATTCCAGTGAAATGGTCTGCTGCAATTCCATGGCTGCCTCTGCCCTGCGTTCTTTTTCCTTCTTGCTTACAGTATCTTTAAGAGCATAGGCACGGGTGCCTTCTTCAGCTGAATAGGTGAACACACCCAACCGGTCGAAGCGGGTATTCCTGACAAACTCCAGGAGTTCTTCAAACTCTTTTTTGGTTTCGCCGGGATAGCCTACCAGTAATGTAGTGCGCAATGCCACATCAGGAACCTTTTCACGGAAATCGTTCAGCAACTTTACTGTGGTGGCTTTGTCTGTACTCCGGCGCATAGATTTTAATATGCTATCATTGATGTGCTGTAACGGAATATCCAGGTAGCGGCATATTTTGGGTTCAGAAGCCATGATATCAATCACTTCGCGTGGAAAGTTGTTCGGATATGCATAATGCAGGCGTATCCATTCAATCCCTTTTACAGGTATGAGTGCCCTGAGCAATTCGGGCAGCATCGATTGTTTCTCCAGATCATATCCGTAATACGTAAGATCCTGGGCAATCAAAAGCAACTCTTTTACCCCTTTGTCAGCTAATTGTTTTGCCTCCTCCACCAGGTTTTCAATACTTCGCGATTTAAACCTTCCCCTGATTAAAGGTATAGCACAAAAAGAACAGGTGCGGTCGCAACCTTCGGCAATTTTTAAATAGGCAAAATGTGAGGGTGTGGTAATATAACGTTCCTGTGTTTCATAGGAATACTTTTGTTTCAGATAGGCAAACATATCCTGCGGGTCATCAACACCGAACCAGGCATCGGCCTCGGGGATCTCTTTCTTCAGTTCATCTTTATACCGTTGACTGAGACAACCGGTAACAATAACCTCACCCACCAGTCCCCGCTTTTTGGCTTGGGTGTATTGCAAAATAGTATCAATGGATTCGGCTTTGGCATCATGAATAAATCCACAGGTATTGATCACCACAATATCTGCAGGGCCATCAGCATCATGACTTACCCTGAAATTACCGTGCTGCAGCTGCCCCATTATCTTTTCCGAATCTACCAGGTTTTTGGAACACCCCAGAGTAATTATGTTGATATGTTTTTTTTCAAGCATTGGCTGGGGTTTGGGGTTAGTAGGTTATTGGGTTCGTTAAGCTTATACTGGTCTACTCCCCCTTTCAAGGGGGTCGGGGGGATGTTATTTGGTTTACGGGTTTGGTGTTTCGGATTTTGATATTCGGATTTACATCCGTCTCCGGCTTTCCATCCTACTCATTAAACAGCGTCTCCACAAATGCTTCCCTGTCAAATATCTGCAGGTCGTCAACTTTTTCTCCCACGCCGATGTATTTAACCGGAATCTGAAACTGATCGCTGACGCCGATAACCACACCCCCTTTTGCTGTACCATCGAGCTTGGTAATGGCCAGGGCATTTACTTCGGTGGTGGCGGTAAACTGCCGGGCCTGTTCAAAGGCATTTTGTCCGGTTGAACCGTCAAGAATAAGCAGGATTTCGTGGGGTGCTTCAGGAATATGTTTTTGCATTACGCGCTTAATCTTGGAAAGCTCATTCATGAGATTTACCTTGTTATGCAGCCTGCCTGCGGTATCAATAATGGCCACATCAATGCTATGCTGTTTTGCGTAGGAAACCGTTTCAAAAGCCACTGAAGCAGGGTCAGCACCCATGCCCTGCGATACAATAGGAACACCTACCCTTTCCGACCATATGGTGAGTTGATCCACTGCGGCTGCCCTGAATGTATCGGCAGCACCCAAAACGACAGATTTGCCCGCAGCTTTAAACTTGTGGGCAAGTTTGCCTATGGTCGTGGTTTTTCCCACGCCATTAACACCTACAACCATGATTACATAGGGGCCTTCGATGTTATCAATTCCAAAATCGGTAAAGTCTATATTTTTATTCTCAGCAAGAAGAGCTGAAATTTCTTCTTTCAGAATTTTGTTGAGTTCTTCGGTACCCATATATTTATCACGGGCAACCCGCTCTTCAATCCTTTCAATGATCTTGAGCGTGGTGGTAACCCCAACATCTGATGTTACAAGCACTTCTTCAAGGTTATCGAGCACATCGGCATCAACAACAGACTTACCCACTACGGCTTTGCCGAGCCTGGAGAAAAAAGTCTCGCGGGTTTTTGATAAACCCTGGTCAAGTTTTTCTTCTTTATTTTTGGAAAAAATATCAAATAAACCCATTTCATATTCAATTTATATCAGTCGCGAACTGATGTGCCTAACACCCTGAAATAATTATAAGTTCTAAATTCAACGAAAAAAGACTTCCGAAATTTTTACAACTCCGGAAGCCTTTTCCCTTTAAAGCTATATATTCAATCAATCCTGCAGAACTAAAATGCAGGATATCATTATTTCTTAGCAAAATATTCTTTTACCTTATCGGCATCTACGATATCTTCTTTAAAAGCATAAGCACCGGTTTTGGGTGATTTCACCATTTTGATAACTTTTGCGTGTCCTTTTCCGGTGTCGGTTTTCAGTGTTGCAACTACTTTCTTTGCCATAATTCAAATTATTTTATTTCGCGATGAACAGTCATTTTTCTTAAAATAGGATTGTACTTTTTCAGTTCAAGCCTGTCGGGAGTATTTTTTTTGTTTTTCTTGGTGATATACCTTGAAGTTCCGGGCATCCCGCTGGTCTTGTGCTCAGTGCATTCCATAATAACCTGCACTCTTGCTTCTTTAGTTTTCTTAGCCATTGTATTTTACCGTATTTTGAAGTTTCATTTTCAGGAGCGCAAAGATAATGATATTATCTAAACTGACAAAGGGTTGGGTGAAATAAAATTACATTAAAAACTAATGACAATTTGTGATTTGTATCCGATAATGTTAATTGTAGAAATTTCGAAAAAGTTACACCTGATAGACGGCCGGAAAGAATTTGTTTTTCAATATATCTTGAAAAAACCGTTTTATGCATTGTTTTCTGTCAAAAGTAGAATTGAATACCCGCCCAAAGTTTTTGTACAAAATCTTTTATTTATTCCAAAAAGAAATCTACGAATAAAATTTATAAACTTTTGTTTATTAGAAGTTGGTTTAAATATAGG
>SLOJ01000187.1 GCA_007132585.1 Bacteroidales bacterium
AATCATTGTGGTAAAAAGATGAAATAAGCATGTTTACTTTACTCACACACAGGATGATGTTCATACATGCGATTCCATGTGACCTATTTAAAACAAATTATGAACACATGAAAAATTGCCAAAAATCCGGGTGAAGCAGAATTTCATCGGGCAGCTGACCGTCGTTTAGCCTTTATTCTTTTTTCTTTTGCATTTTTTTGGCATGTAAATAAGTGATGCCCGCTTTTTTCCATCCATTATTACCTCAAGTGGTTTATGGAAACGCACATGATGGAAATATCGGGTTTTGTTGATCGTTGTACAGTTTTCGAGTTCATTCCAGTTGATGTAATCAATCAGATCGTTGTGTTTTACGGAAAAGTATCCTACGTTCATTGAAATTACATTATGGAAGAAGTGCGAACCCAGCGATGCATCCAGGGGAAAATCTTCCATGCTTACTTCCACAATAATCTTCGCATTGGAAATCTGCGACCATACTACCGGTATTCCAATAAACCGATCGCGGGTTCCCCAGCGACCCGGGCCAATAAGAATATATTTCCGGTTTTCTTTCACCATTTTATTGTTGAGCATTTCAATTTCATCGCGCATCTTTTCGGTTTTCAATTTATCGAAAGCCTCCATGTTAACATAAATAACATCTTCAATGTCATCTATGCGGCCATTGCCCATTCCGTTTTCCGAGTATAATAACAGACGTTCATTGTCAACTTCATCAAGACTGATATCATTGTCGATGATATTCTTGATAAGCGGTTTTATTTGTAACAGGTAGAATGATGCCATGCTGTTTTTATCTTTGTTCAGATCAATGGCAAATTCAATTTCAATGGGTGATCCAAGCGATTCGGAAACAATATCAAGGATTACCTCAATGGTTTTTGCCATCGGAATATAGTCGTATTTGAGAATATTGGCGAAGTTTATAACCCTTGGGCCCGGATCGGTAAGGCCAGGAATGGTACGTTCGCTTGACATATCGTAAACTGAAGCTGAGTGTTTAATGGTACTGTGTTCTTCGGCTTTGGAAATCTCCAGTTTGCTCAGCGATGCATCATCGCCCTGCAACAAGTTTATTTCTTTACGTGCCATGTCAATGGCATAAAAGTGAAGTTGAGAGTTTTTAAAAAGGTCTTTCGGGGTGTATATTTCCAGCTGCGGATGTGCCGGTGAAAACCGGTAGGTTTTTTCTCCTTCTACAACATACTTGCCAAGTCCTACAGCAGCTACCGCAAATCCTTCGTCGGGTTTCATATAGGAATATGGATAGAAGTTATAGGATTGAGCCACACCGCTGATATGAGGGTAGAAGTAATCTTCAAAACGGTTACCGGCAACTTCCTGAATGATCACGGCCATTTTCTCTTCTTCAATCTTGTAGTTTACCGCTTTAAAATATGCCTGTGCAGTAGGGGAGAATATGGATGCAAAAACCAGTTTTATGGCATCCATTAGTTGCTTCAGGCGCACTTTCATATCGGGGTGATTGTTCGGAAGCAGAAAGGTATCAAATATTCCTGCAAAGGGCTGCATAAGTGAGTCTTCAAAAAGGCTCGATGATCTTATGGCCAGGGGTTTGTCAATAATATTCAGGTAGGTTTTTAACTTTTTAATAAGGGTGCCGGTAAGCTCGCCGGCCACAAACATCTCCTGAATTTTTTTATAGTTGGTTTCGGTGTAGATTTTATCATGCAGGTTATTGCGCTGTATGAACATTTCAAACTCTTCTGTACCAATGATTGATGTTTTTGGTGTTCGGATATTGATATCAGGCACCAAATCATTGAAAGAAAAATTGTTAATGATCATATTGATGAAGGAAAGCCCTCTGCCTTTACCTCCCAGCGAACCCGGTGCCAGCCTCACAACATTGGTTTCGTCGGTTAGAGCAGATTCTTCAAAATTAATAACCTTGCCTCGTTGCCTGTCGTGGATGCACGCCTCTATAATATCAATCATATACTGACGAACACCCTTGGGGCATTCAAAGTCTTCTACCCTTAAAGGTTTGATCTTTTTCGCAATTTGTATTTCACCCCGTGCCATTAACCAGTGCGAGAAATGGTTTTTTCGTGCATGATAAATAAGAGATTTTTCGGGAATGGATTTCAGATGCGATTGAAATTCTTTCATGGAGCGTGCAACGGCAATTTCTTTGCGTCCTTCTTCATCACGATATACAAAATTTCCAAACCCCAGGTAATAATTAATGAAACTCTGAAGATCCTGTTTGAGGGTTTCTGAATTTTTATTGATAAAAGTTGATTTTAATAAATAAGCATTCCTGGCATTTTCAACATCAGAAGACTGCAAAACCACGGGCAGGTCGGGCATCTGGTCGCGTACATAACCCGCAAGGTTCAAACCTGCACGACTATCAAGTTTGCCATCTTTTTCAAACTTCACATCAGAAATCAAACAAAGCAGGTTCTCACGGTATTGCTCAAAAAGTGTAATGGCCTCGTTGTAGTTTGATGCCAAAAGAATTTTTGGGCGAACCCGCATTTTAAGCAATTTGTGGGTTTCATCGGTATGTATTTCTTCTATTAGCTGACGGGTTTGTTCAATAACAATGGAATAAAGTATCGGGAGGTAGCGGGAGTAGTATCGTGCTGAGTCTTCCACTAAAAGGATTACCCTAACCATACCTATGTTAATATCATTTTCCACGTTCATACGGTCCTCTATGAACTTTACCATGGCCAAAAATACATTGGAGTCGCCGTTCCACACAAAAACCTTGTCAATGTATTTCAGATTTTTACTGCCATCGGCAAACAGTCCTATATCGCTGTTATTGTTAAGCAACAGGAAGATAGGAATATTCAAATAAATTTGTTTGATGATACGGCTTAATTGAATTGGGGTGGTTTTATCAACTCCCATCATTACAATAACCATGTCAAAATGTTTTTCCTGCATTTTTTCAAGGGCTTCTTCGGGAGTTGATACTCCTGTGATTCTTGGGGCCGATGAAAGATTCAGCTGATAATATTCACCACGCACCTGCTCAAAGAAACGGCCTTCCTGCTCAATAATGTATGCATCATAAAGGTTGGCAACCAACAGTATTTCGCGCACTTTGTACTGCATAAGGTCGTGATAAATATCACGGTCAGAGTTATGTTTTACAAGAAATTTTTGCAGTAATTGCCTGCTCATGGCTGCGTGAGAACGAGCTGTTTCAGGTTGCTCTTCTTTTTGCTGCGTAGCTGTTTTTTGAAGAAGATCCTTGCCGATAAATGTATTGAGATATCCGGAAATTAAACTGCTGAGATTATTGATAAGATCCCGTTCTTCCATCATGAACGGGCCTTCATCGATTTCGGGATGTTTTGACAGGTAAAAGATTTCAATTAAACCCACTTTGCCGTCAATGGTTTCAAAGGATTTTTTCTGGCACCATTCGGTTTCACGGAACTTTGAGTTGCTAACCACATTGGTTTTCCCATATTTAATTCTTGCCACAGTATCATCGGGGTAATGCCAGGCAGATGGAAGAACCTGGCAGATTTCCTGAAGCATTGTATTTATGGGTTTATCTTGTCTGAGAATTTGTGTAGTCTGATTTATGGCCCCCAACTCCTTAAGACGCTCGCGCTTTTCGGAGAGAATTCTCTGAATTTCTTCCCTGCTGATAATAGATTCAGGCAAACTTCCCTCCGTAATGGTTTTTGGAGAGTTGCTGTCATTTTCGGGATTGAAAGCAGAGTCTTTCATGTTTTATTTCTTTTGGAGTTTTGGGTGTTCTAAAATACTAATTCTCATAAACAACTTTCCTTTTTTATGGAAAAAGTTTTGGAGTTTTTGATGCAGGTCGCAATGTTATTAGGTTATCGTAGTGAAGCGAAGATCACGAGAGCGATTAGCGATCCGGGATTGAGTTATTAGCAAAGTAGAAAAGTAAGAAAGTGAGAAAGTAAGAAAGTGATTAAAATGAGAAAGTGAGTAAGTGAGATGTGATGGCATTCCCTTTAGAAGTTTAGCATAGGAGAAAATGAGAAAATCTTGCAATACCAAAACTCATAACTTATAACAAAATATTTCATATAAACAAGAGAAATATAAAAAATATTTGTTTTAAAAATTTTTCATGTTGGATATATAAATGAACTAAAATTGTGTAAAGAATTCAAACCAGTCAAATCTATTTAAACTCAAAAAAACTATCAGATGGATGCACAGTTAAAAAATTTCATGGATTATGTAGTGGCTAAAAACCCTGCAGAACCCGAGTTCCACCAGGCGGTGGAAGAAGTAGCAGAAACTATACTACCGTTTCTGAATGAAAACCCAAAATACAGGGCCGCCAAAGTTTTTGAGCGTATGGTTGAGCCTGAACGGATCATTATTTTCAGGATACCGTGGATTGACGATAAAGGGGAAGTTCAGGTAAACCGTGGTTTTCGTATTGAAATGAACAGTGCTATAGGGCCTTATAAGGGAGGTTTGCGCTTTCACCCCACAGTTAATCTGGGTATCCTTAAGTTTCTTGCTTTTGAGCAGGTATTTAAAAACAGCCTTACTTCCCTTCCAATGGGTGGTGGAAAGGGTGGAAGCGATTTTGATCCTAAAGGAAAATCTGATAATGAGGTGATGCGCTTTTGCCAGAGTTTCATGACAGAACTTAGCCGTCACATTGGTCCTGATACCGATGTTCCTGCCGGTGATGTAGGAGTTGGTGGCCGGGAGATCGGCTTCATGTTCGGGCAGTACAAACGTATTCGCAATGAATTTACCGGGGTGCTAACCGGCAAAGGACGTGAGTATGGCGGAAGTCTCATCCGGCCTGAAGCAACGGGTTATGGCTGTGTATATTTTGCCCAGGAGATGCTTGCAACAATCAATGAAGGCTTTAAGGGAAAAGTTGTTGCAGTAAGTGGTTCGGGCAATGTTGCTCAGTTTGCCACCGAAAAAGTAATTGAACTGGGAGGTAAAGTGGTTACTTTATCCGATTCCAGTGGATATATTTTTGATAAAGATGGCGTTGATGCTGAAAAGCTCGAATATGTGAAAGAACTTAAGAATCTCAAACGGGGTCGTATACGCGAATATGCCGATCGGTATGGTTGTAAGTATGTTGAAGGAGTAAGTCGTCCATGGGGCGAAAAAGTTGACATTGCACTACCCTGTGCTTTTGAAAACGAAATAAATGGTAAGGAAGCGCAAACACTTGTAGATAATGGTTGTATTTGCGTCAGCGAAGGAGCCAATATGCCATCAACTCCCGATGCAGTAGAAATTTATCTGAAGAATAAGATACTTTACGGTCCCGGAAAAGCTGCCAATGCCGGTGGTGTGGCAACTTCAGGACTTGAAATGAGCCAGAACTCACTCAGACTCTCCTGGACACGTGAGGAAGTTGACCAAAGGCTACACAACATCATGGTCAATATTCATAAAACCTGTGTTGAATATGGTAAAGATGGTGATTTCATCAATTACGTAAAGGGATCTAACATCGGGGGTTTCGTTAAAGTGGCCGATGCCATGATGGCGCAAGGGTACGTGTAAATTCCGTTTTTGTTCGTAATGAGGGTGGGGTGCCCGGGTGGTTTTTACCCGGGTGTCCTTTTTTATGTCAAATGTCAGATCTCAGATGTCAGATGTTGAAGACTGAACACTCCTAAACCCATCAACCCAAAACCTACTTCACCCTCCCATGATACTTCTTCAGGTAAAACTTGCAAAAAGAATGAAACAGATTGATGTCGTCTTTATTAAGGAGCATAAGCCGTTCCATGATGCGGCGGTAGATAAGGTTGTCGGGTTGCATATCCACATCGGCAAGGATCTGGCGGGCTTTTTCACGTGCGATGGGCAGTTCTGCTTCCACGGGTAAATCCGGGGTTTTCTTTTTCCATGTTAAGGTTATTTTGCTGAGATATGTGGCATATACCATAACAGACTGTGCCAGATTGAGTGATGGGTATTTCCGTTGCATGGGTATGGTGGAAAGAAAATGACATTGGGCGAGTTGTTCGTTACTCAGTCCGGATTCTTCTCCACCAAAAACAATGGCTGTACTTTTTATGGTAGTACCCTTATCGAGGATAATTTGCGGCAGGTCTTCCACCGGATGAAAGGTTTCGGCAACATTTCTTTTTTTAGCTGTTGAGCCTATGACAAAATCAATACCCGCAATGGCATCTGAAAGATTATGGAATATTTTAGCGTTTTCCAGTATATCATTTGATCCATGAGCTGTAGCACGCGCTCTTTCACCCAGATGATTTGCAACGGGAGCAACCAGATATAATTGTGAAATACCCATGGTTTTAATAGCCCTTGCCGCTGCCCCGATATTTTCTTCACGCGCTGCATTTACCAGAATAAAGATCAGGTCGGTCATTGGTTTCTTTTTCTAAATCTCAACATTAATCCCGAATCGCTAATTACTCCCGGGACTTCGCTAAAGCTCAGCCTTACACTTAACCTTCTAAATATATAAACTTCAGATATCTGTCGCGGATGGCCGTAAGTTTTTCAAGGGTAAGATTTTCACGGTAAATTCTTACCATATCTACAATTTTCCCGTGTTCCATAAATGCTGTTCGGGCGGCATCAAAAAAGATCAGGGATGTATCGTATTTAACTTCCGTAGTGATTTTTTTAAATTCTTCCCAATCAACATAACGTGGTATAACAAAGAACCCCCTGTGGGTAGTATCTTTATCCAGGTAAATACCATCATCAACGGGTTTCAGATGGAGAAATTTATTCAATTGAATAAATCCCATCTTATTGGAAATCTTACGTGTTCCCTTTTTAAGATTGATTCCCATTTTTTCAAACATAGCCTGTACAGTGGTGATCTGATTGTACTGGCCCAGATTTAACATTCTGATTACGGGGTAACTTTCATTCATTATATGAACCTGCCCACAAGCCCCGTCAATTCGTCTGTTGCAGTTTTGCCGGATGTATTCAAGAGCACGTGCAATGTGTTCCATGGGGTAATGCCTTTCAAGAAACCAGTAAAGGTACTGGGGTTTGCTGGTTTTGGGTTGGTCGGCATAATAGCCAAAGAATGGCGATACGGCCTCAAGAATGCAAATGTTCAGGTTGAGATTGACATCGGTTATACATGAAAGAGGTTCTTCTTTGGTGATCCATCCAAACCTTTCTATAACAAGCTCAGTGTCTTTTTTTTCTATTGCTTCCATTGGTCAGTTCTTTTAGGCTTTTGCAATAAAATTAGTGTATTTTCCCGGTAAAAACAAAAAAGCCCTCCGGAATTTTATGTTGTTTATCCGAAGAGCCTCTGTAAAATATAAAATAATTTACTATTATTTTTGCTGGTGCAGGTGCACATCCATTTGCGGAAAAGGAATATTGATACCTTCTTTTGCGAAAGCTTTGTAAACTTTCTCGTTCATATCGAAAAACACACCCCAGAAATCACCTGAATTGGCCCATGCTCTTACAGTAATATTAACACTGCTATCGCCCAGTTCGCCCAGTGCAATAAAAGGTGCGGGATCTTTGAGAATTCTCTCATCTTCTTCAATAAGCTTAAGAAGTACTTCTTTTGCTTTATCAAAACTATCGCCATAAGCAATACCAAATGACCAGTCGGCCCGGCGGATGGGTTTTGCTGAGAAGTTGGTAAGGGAATTGGTGGCCAGTGGTCCGTTAGGAATAATGATTGTTACATTTTGCGGGGTTTTAAGATAAGTAACAAATATCTGAATATCCTCCACCGTACCCGAATGCCCTTCAGCGGTTATGTAATCTCCCACTTTAAAGGGCTTGAAGATAAGCAGTATCACTCCGCCGGCAAAGTTTTGCAGTGTTCCTGATAAAGCCAGACCAATGGCAAGACCGGCGGCACCCAGAATGGCAATAAAGGAGGTTACCGCAATGCCCACCATACTCATCACACTGATTACCAGCAGTACTTTCAGTAAAATAGCGATCATACTGGAAAGAAAACCACGAAGCGATGGGTCCATTTCCCGCTTTTCAAATGTGTTTTTTATTACCTTGGTTATATGGCCAATAATCCATAAACCTATTATAAGAACCACAATGGCTCCTAGTACCTTGGGACCGTAGTCAACCAAAAATTCTACTAATTTCTCCTGCAAATTTTCCATTTTCAATTTTTGTTTAGTGAATAATATATTAAGGAGTCGTTCCTTTGTTAATCAAAGTTAAATAAATTTAAGATAGAATTATCGAAAAAATCCAGCGATTTCCTGATATAGCATACTTTTTTCATGATAAAAAAAGACCGCCCTTTTCAGAGCGGCCTTCAATAGAACAAAAATAATTTAAATGATTTTGTATTAAAATTACCACATTCAACGCAAAATCAGTCAGCTTCATAAAGTTTTACATTATCAACCCTGAAGGTACCAGTATTTCCCTGAGGGGCAGCACTTACATATTTCCATGCAATATGCACTATCCCAGAATAAGAAGAAAGATCAATAAGGCCTGAATGTATCCACGCATTATCTGCATCACTTTGTCCTGCTAAAACAGCATCAAGTGTTTGCCAGTCAGCATCAGTAACATTTTCCCCATCAAAATTGGTTGAAATATGCAGGCTGAAACCATCGTGTGTATAAAAAGCTTTGGCCGACTCAAACTCAAAAGTTGGATTGGTCATGGCATCTAAATCAATTGGCGGAGTAATCATCCACATGATATTTTGCGCGTCAGCTGAATTATATGCTGTAGCCTGTGCATAATGATTATCCTGGTAGGTACGGCATATCCAGTTTCTTGAGCCGGCTTCTGCATATGCTGTCCAGCCATTATCATCAATAATATCATGATCCGGGTAGGATTGAAAGTCTTCGTCAATAAAAGTAACTGGATCTGGTAGATCAGGGTCATCAGGATCATCGTCATCTTCCATCCAGTAATCTGAAGTGTCTCTCATGCCCGGCACACCGAAGTAGGCCGCAAGATTTCCTTTGAGTTTTACAGAAACTCCAAGTCTCTGCGGATTATCCACCAGATTAAGGGCTACCCGCGGGCTGCTTCCGAAAGGCAACTGAACAATGAGTGCATTGTTCATATTGGTTTCATCAGGATCATCGGCAATAATAATGTTGGAATTGGTGCTGAATGGTGCTGTAAAGCTGGGTTCAAATGGGTCAACTGAGGTTTCCATAACACCGATAATATATCCTTGTACCCAAATATCATTACCTGAATTGTTGTTGTATGCATATGCAATGTTGTAGGGGTCATCAAAAGTGCCGGAGCCACTTTCACCGGTATCTATCACACACCTGTCATTTGCCATAGTAAGCTCATTGGGGTCACGCACATATAATTGCCATACATCACCAAACTGGCCCACAATGCCAATAAAACTTCCGTTGCCTTCGGGCAGTATTTCGTTGGCAAAATCGGCATAACCACTGGTTCTTACTATAATGGTATTGTTATCGCAATCCTGCAGGGTGCGGTTAACGCTATTGAGGTTTATGGCATCGGCCCAGGTTTCACCAAGTTCGTTTTCAAGAAATTGCACATTGTTAATCTGAACCAGTTGTGCCTGGTATCCGCCGGCTTTAATCTCATTAATGGTAAGTACTTTAGGTTCTATAAACTTTTCTTCAGCCTGTTTTACAATTTGTTTGGTTCCATCAACCGAATCGAGTTGAAGCATATTGTTGAAATAACTTATAGATGCACCATCAAGCGAAAGACGAATGGAGTCACCCACTGTCAAGTTAGCACTCACAGCCATGCGCAGGTTAATTGCACCGGTAGGATCCTGGATATATGCCTGACGATATATATTGCCGTTACGTTGATCCATGGTTACAGTGGCAAAAAGTTGGGTGCCAGTATTGTGAAAAGTATAGGTTTCGCCCGGCACGATCATTTCCCTGATATCACCCAGGTTAATAATATCATCAGGGTTAATGCTTTCTATGGGAGGTATGTCTGTATCATCTTTTGTACATGAAACAAAGGCGAATACAAAAAGCAAACCTGCCCCGATAAAATTTCTGAAATTATTCATATTGATTGATATAGTTTTCATTTATTACTTTTTTATTCTTCAATATCATCCAGATTTCTCATAAGTACCTGGGGTGCATTGAAGTAAGATGCAATAGCGGTAAGAGTAACAGGAACCTGGGGCAATGATTCATTTGCAAAAGTGGCATCGTTCCGGGTAAACATAATGATATTACCGGTACCGTCGTTTACAGTTCTTTCACCCTGGAAGTTACTGCCTCCTGTTATGGTAGCATTAGAAATTTGTACAAGTGTCGATTCAAATGACTCCAAATTGTCAAGCAGGTTTTCTATAGTAGTTTCAACGGGTTCAACTGAAACGTTGCTTTGCTGCACAAAGGCATTACCATTGGGAATATTATTTATTTGCAAAAGCCCATTAAATAATGAGATCTCTGCAGTACCAATGTGTATTTTTACCTCATCACCAAGATTAAGATCATGATTTGAGAGAAATCTCACAACAATACCTGCCGTTTCATCCTGAATAACCATGTTTCTGCCTGTAATGTTTTCGTTATCCTTATCTGATATAACAACACCTTCTATCTCAGCTCCTGCAGGAGCTGAAGATGCCCCTTCGTTAAATAGTTGTCTGATTTGAGCAATGGTATAAAGATTCTCTTCTCCCGGATCGTAGTCGTCAACAAATTCAAGGTCATCAAGGCTTCTAAGTAATAGTTGTACCTGGTTAAAATATGATGCAATAGCGGTAATATTATAAACGCCTGGTGTTACAGGAGTATTTGCGAAACTTGCATAACTGTAAGTGTACATTATCGCTTCATCTGTATCATCACTGATGATAATGTTTCCGTTAAAAGTACCGGCAGGAGGGATGACAACATTTTCTATATGAATCAATGTTGATTCGTAATCGTCAAAATTGTTTTTAAGTTCAGCAATTGTTAAAGTCTGGGGTTCAGGTATTACTCCATCACCCAAAACAACGCCATTTCCAAGGGGGATATCACTGATTTGCAATAATCCGTTAAAACGCGATATAGGCAGGCTGCCTGCCAGAATACGCAGCTGATCACCCAGATCAAAGTCGTGGAATGCCGCAAAACGAATTGCGAGGCCATCGCCATTTTCATCCATAATATATAGGTTCTGTCCCGGGTGGTTATCATGTTCTCTGTCTGATATAACTACCCCTTCGAGTCTTCTGTTGGGTGGTACTGTTGTTGTACCCTGATCAAAGAGTTCTTTGATCTCGGCAATGGTTATTGGATCCATGTCTTCCCCGGGAACAGGACATCTTTCATCATCGAGCATAACTTCATCAATGCTCCTGATATACAATTGCCTGTCGTCGCGAAACTGCGCCAGGATAGCTATAATGCTCCCATTCCCTTCAGGTAACATTTCATCAGCAAAGTTTGCATAACCACTGGTTCTTACAATAATCTGGTTACCGTCGCAATCCTTCAAAATACGGTTATGAGCAACAAGGTTTTCGCCATCGGCAAAAGTTTTTTCCAGTTCACCGGAATGAAATTCTACATTTTCCAGTTTAATAAGTCTGGCCTGGTAAGATGGATCAGAAAGTAATGTATTGATATTGGTAACTTCCGGCTCCATCTCAACCATGGTGCCCAGTTTTTCAATACGGTTACCTACGTGCACTGAATCTATCTGCAACATATTTTCATATGCTCCCAGTGTGCTGCCTTTAAGATTGATGCGCACAGAGTCACCCTGATAAAGCCCCCCCGGCGACATAAGCCGCAGGTTTATGGCTGCAGTTTCATCTTCCAGAAACGCACTGCGATAAATATTACCTGAGGTGGCATCCATGGTTATTACACCGAATATCGTAATATCCTCAGTAAACTTAATGGGTTCATTGCCTCCGGCAACAAATATTTGTCGCAGATCGGCAATGGTGTGCACCTCTCCGATGGGAATATCCAGAGGATCGGGTGCTTCGAAATCTTTGTCAACACAAGCTGTTATCAACAAGGCCCCTGCCAGCAGGATAGCGATCTTTTTGATGGTAGTCTTTATATTTCGGATCATTATTTCAGTTTTTTCTGTTGTATAATTTAAGTGATCTGTATGGCTTGTATGCTAAATTTTACATCCTGAAAGCCAGGTTGATGAAAAATGTTCTGCCGTATAAATAAAAGTATTTTGGCGGGAATCGGTCAATGTCATTACTGTCGTACCGGAGTTGTTCGAATCCGCCGATACGGAAGTCGGTATTATCGAGCACATTGCTGATACTTACATTCAGGTTTATAAAATACTTTCTTTGAATTCTCCATGACTTACCACCGAAAATATCAAGCGTAAAAGCGTTCTCCAGTTTTTTCTGGTTAATGATATCTCTCCAGCCCGGGTCGGTATCTACAAAATTTGCCAAAGCTTCTTCGGTGCGGCGATCAGGGTTAATGTCAAGATAGATATCGTCAAAGTAGTTTAGGTTTGTACCTATAAACCAATAGCGTGGTGAGTTGTATCTCATTCCTACAGATGCAGCGGTATGGGTCATGCCTCCCACTTTAAAATTTTCCCAATACACGGTTTTTTCTTCGGCGAGGAGTTCTCTGTCGTTATCACGTGTAATGGTAACGGTGGGGCGGCTTGAATAGATATAATCACCCAATCCTCCAACCAGCGACATAGAAAGGGTAGATGTAAGATTGATATCCATTCCCAGTTCGGCACCCATATGGGTTTGGTCAACGCCTGACATGCTGTAGTTTACAAACGTACGGAACTCTTCATGGTAGAAGCTTCTGCTCCAGGTTTTATCGCGGAATTCGGTATAAAAGAGAGTAAGCCTTGATTTTACAGTGGGCGTACGTACAATATAACTCAAATCTCCACTCATAATTTTTTCACTATTCAGCACGGGAATAAGATCGTCACGCACTCTCGATGAAATGTATGCATTTCTGAAAAAGGGTGCACGGGTAAGGTATGCGGCATTACCGGTAAAGTAATGGCGACCGGTGAGCTTAAAGGTAGTACCGGCTTTTAAACCGAAATTGGTAAAATTCTGTTTTTCACTGTCGCCCAAAGAGTTCTCGGGGAAACGACCGTTTTGCATATGGCCTGTTCGCCAGAATGTGGTTTGTGAAAGATTTCCGGCTACAAAGAAGTCCCACCGGGGCAATACCCATTCAGCCTGAACAAAAGCTTGATATTCATTGATATTGCCGGTAAAGTCATAGCCGAACCTGTCACCTTCTGTTACCAGCCGGTTGGGGTTCTGCAGGTCATTTTGAGCAAAATCTTCATCGGTGGCATCCCTGAGTGCAAATTGGTCAATATCTACCCACCAATCACCACCCAAAAGGTCATCAACAAGTTTGTACTGATGGGTTTTGGCCAGTGAAATATTGATGCCTCCGCTTAGGTGGGTCTGAGGGTTTAGCTGTGCATTGGCAAAGGAGTTAAACACAAACTGATCGCGGTCATTGCGGCGATCCTCCACCATAAATTTGGAGCGCAATCCTTCAATACTATTTCCGGCAATGCCATCCACATCGGTTTGTGTAAAAAGATTTTTCATGTTGTACTGGTACATGAGATCCCAGTTCAGTTGTCCAAAGTTTTCATTGTTTTGCCAAAGATCGGTATACAGGTTGAACAGGTGTGGATCATCGGCATAAAAACTCGGGAGGTAACGATAGTAGTCGGGCCTTGGATCATGGCCTTCAAACTGGCCGGGAAATGGTTTCTCACCATCAAACCAGTTGAGTGCCGTTGAACTTCCTTTTCCGAATGTATAGGCCGCGGATGTTTGTATATTAACCTGCGGTGTGGGATCATAGTAATGGCTGAAGATGATCCATGGAGAGTGATAGTTGTTGATCCGGGAGTTTCTGACTTCACCATTTTGAATCCCCCAGTTGGGGTTGTAATAGTTGTTTCCGGTCAGGTCATATGCTTCCTGTGTTGAAACCCCGGGTCTGCCGGTTTGTGAAGGTGCGCCGAAAGCAATAAGCCCGAGGCTGTGCTGGTCATTGATCTTTCTTTCGGCCGATAAAAAGTAAGCCCATGCATCATAAAATGTTCCTTCAACAAACCCTTGCCCCATTTGTGCAAGCCTTCTTGAGCCGCTTAGTGTGAGAGCCCATCCGTTTTCCTGCATTCCTGTTGCATGGGTAAACATTGCACGATGGGCATAGCTGCGGTTTGAATTGGAGTAAGTAAGCCGTGTATTAGGGCTATATTGTGAAGCCCGTGTGGTAATATTGGTTGCTCCCCCAATACCGCTGAATTTCTCGCGCGATACTCCTATTCCGCTATGGGTAACTGTCATACGTGTAGCATCATTAAGTCCACCCCAGTTGGAATAAAATGCCCTGCCGGTTTCAGGATCGTTCACAGGAATACCGTTTATCATAACCAAAGTATTTTCATTGTCATACCCTCTTATGCGGTAACGTGCCTGGCCAAAGGTAAAACCTGCCGTGGATACATATATATCACGTGAGCCCTGCAACAGACTTGATATGTCGTATGATTCCGCATCTCCTTCAATATCTTCAATACTGATTACAGGGAGATCAAACTCGGGCCTTTCAGGCTCTTCGATGGTATCGTTAACCGCAGTTTCTTCTGTGGTTTGCGCCCAAAGCACAGTTGCTGAAAGAACCATGCAAACAGTTAAAATGCTTGGAATTTTATTCATAAAATATTTTTTGAATTAAAATGTAAATCTGGTTAAAGTTATAAAGAATTGATAATAAAAAACTTTTAACATCTGAGTGCTTCTTATGATGTTTTTTACGTTACGAAAATAAGTTCCTTATTGTCTTAAAATGATTATTTTTGGGGCATCAAAAATACATAATTCTTTATAATTAAGACTTCTTTAAAAGTTAAAAGAATATAGCAATACAATTATAAAGGTTATTTTGCATTTCTAATAAAAAAATTATGTATAAAGGGAACAATTCATTCAAAAATAAAAAGGAAATAATAATGTATTTTATTCGATTAACAACAGCAGGTATAGCAATGATTTTCTTTTACCTGTTTACAGGAATATATCTTTCTTACGGACAGCAGAACGACAAACAGTTTCTTGCTGTTTGTGTAGCATATTATAATGTTGAGAACCTTTTTGATACCATAAATGATCCTGATCGTAATGATGATGATTTTACCCCTGAAGGATCTAACCGCTGGACATCTGAAAGATATTATGAAAAACTTGACCGGCTGGCTGAAGTCATTTCAAAACTGGGTCTCGAAATAACCCCCGATGGCCCTGCAGTTATAGGCCTGAGTGAGGTTGAAAATGAAGAAGTGGTTCAGGACCTGGCTCGCCAGGAGCGCATCAAAGACCGCAATTACCAGGTTATACATTACCGCAGTCCTGACCGACGCGTTGATAATGCTTTTATGTACAATCCAAAGTATTTCGAGGTTACCAATACCAAACCCGTGCCCACCATTGTCCCCGGCAGGCCCGATTTTCGCACCCGCGATCAGTTGGTTGTCTCGGGTTTAATGCTTGGCGAACCTATGCACTTTATCGTGGTGCACTGGCCTTCGCGAAGAGGGGGTGAAGCCCGAAGCCGACCCCTGCGGATTGCAGCAGCCGATATTGCCAGGTCAATTATTGACTCCCTCAAGACCGAAGATCCCGATGCAAAAGTCATTTTTATGGGCGACCTTAATGATGACCCCACCGATATTAGTGTAAAAAGACATTTAGACGCTCATGGTGATAAAAATAAACTGGAAGAAGGGCAACTGTACAATCCGTTTGTTGAATTTGCCCGCAGAGGAATTGGTACTCTGGCATGGCGTGATTCATGGAACCTCTTCGACCAGATAATCCTTACCCAGTCATTACTGGGCGATGACTACAGCACCTTTAAATATCACCGGGCTGAAGTGTTCAACAGACCTTTCCTGCGTCAACCTTCAGGAAGGTTCCAGGGGTATCCTTTCAGAAGTTATGGGGGTGGTGTTTACCTTGGCGGGTATAGCGACCACTTTCCCACTTATGTATTTTTAATCCGTGAAATAAATTGATTTGCCATGCCTAAAACCATTATTTCCAAGCTTCAGGAGAATCCCAATTTTTTGAGAGCATCCAACAGACGGCCCAAAAGGAAAAAAGTGAAGTACAAACAGCTCACTTTTAAAATTACAGAAGGACAGAAAAAAGCACTTGAGGTAATGTGTAAACGGCAAAAAACAACTCCTATCAGGTATCTGAAAGCCTTGGTAAATAATCAAACTGCCAGGTATAAAGCTGATCCGCAGCCGGTAAGCTATGTTACTGAAAACCAGCTGCAACTCTTTGATCTTGAGAAAGAATCAGTAAACATTCCTAAAAAAAAGAAAACGATACCATAATAATTTTGTAAGAGATTATTAGAGCCTGTAGCCGTTAATGGTTACAGGCTTTTTGCCTTTTGACATTGTTAATATCTCATTTAGCTCCTTGCAACTGCCGTTTCAAACTGCTAAGTTTTGTTTTTTTGATGTAGAATTTCGGATATTAAGACAATTGATTGAATAAAATAGGTAAATTTGAAAATAATCAGAATAAAATTCATTCTCAGCTTGTTTTTCTATGTTGCTTGTATCTCTGCATACATTGAGTTTTGTCATTTATGATCTGGCATTGATCATATTTGTTCTATCCGCCGTTTTTTTTCTCCAGCTATTGTGGTATTATTTAGTATATGAAAATATAGAAATACTTCACAAAACAAAGGGAAGGTTATCGCAATTACATAAGGAGAATAAAGGGAAGAAATCAATTTTTGAAGAAATACCTGATAACACATATCGTGAATTCTCTGAGATGCTTCCCGAGATAGTTTATCAATGCGATCAAAACGGAAAACTGCTGTTTACAAATAAGGCTGGGTTAAACATTCTTGGCATTACAACAGATGATATAAAATCGGGTATAAATGTTTTTGATTTTATTCATAAGGATGACCTTAGGGATGCAGAATTTCTTTTAAAAACAAATTATTCGTATGATGAGCCCATCGATAACGAATACAGGATTGTTACACGAAAGGGAGAAATCAGAAATATTCTGGCTTATACGATGCCTGTTTTTAATCAAAACGGTGATTATACAGGTATTCGTGGCCTTGCTGTGGATATCTCGCAACGAAAAAAGAATGAAGACACACTGCATATCCTTCAGGATATTGTATCGAATATGAAACTTGGTTTAAATGTGTTTAGGGCCGATGATCCTGACAATCCATCTGCGTTCAGACTGGAAATCGTAAATGAAGCGGCAGGCAAATTAATGCGGTTCTTTTCCCAGGCAAATATTGGAAAAACCATTGACGAACTTTCACCAATAATTAGAAAAAACAGGTTGCACAATATCTTTTTCAATGTGGTGAAAACCCAGACTCCCTCAGAGATAGAAGAATTTGTTTATCAGCCTGATGCAAAGAAAACTGCGTTGATTTTTAATCTTAAGATTTATCCCCTACCGGCCTATAGAGTGGCTATGTTTATTGAAGATGTTACTCCCAAGAAAAATACGGAAGCTACACTCAAAATGACCCGGTTTGGTATTGAAAATGCCGGTGACCTTATTCTCTGGATTGATGAAAATGCCGATATTACCTTCGCTAACCAAACAGCTTCAGTTCAATACGGCTTTTCAAAAGAAGACCTGTTGAAAATGAGTTTGCCTGAAATCGATACCCGTATAACAGCCATGCAATGGTATGAACTTGTTCAAATACTTGAAACAAAGCATTCCATTACCATGGAGTCTATACACAAAACCAGGAGCGGAAAAACGTTTCCTGTTGAATTATCAATTAATAAAGTAATTTATGAAGGCAAAAAGCAATACTTCGCTTTTGTGAGAGACATAAAAGAAAGAAACCTTAATATTGAACTGGAACAAAAAATCCAGATAGCCCGCAAATCTGCTGCACTTAAGCAACAATTTCTTGCCAACATGAGTCATGAGATCCGTACGCCTATGACCGGTATTATGGGTATGACGTCTTTACTCATGCGAAGCAATCTCAGCCTTCCGCAACAGGAATATGTCCGTAACATCAAAATCTCATCTGAAAACCTTCTGAACATTATAAATGACGTTCTTGATCTGAGTAAAATTGAAGCCGGTAAGATGGAACTTAAACCCACGCGCATTGTGGTTGCAGAATTCGTGAACCAGATCAGGGAAATGTTTCAGCATCAGGCTGAAAGAAATGAATTAAAATTGTCAACATCCATTGACCCGAGAGTCCCCGGAGTAATATTTGTTGACGACAACAGATTAAAGCAACTTATCAATAACCTGATGTCTAATGCCTTTAAATTTACAGATGATGGCGAGGTGGGTATCAGTTTTGGATTAAAAGAAAAACATGATGATTATATTTTACTTTCCTGCGAAGTGAAAGATACAGGAATGGGTATAAGCCAAAAGAATCAAAAACAAATTTTTGAGAAATTTACACAGATTGACTCATCACTTATAAGACCATTTGAAGGAACAGGTCTGGGACTCGCCATTTGTCGCGAACTAACCACACTCATGGGTGGAGATATTAAAGTAGACAGTGAACTCGGCAAGGGTAGTACCTTTACTTTCACATTCCGTGCCGGTTATGATAAAAGTGATGATCAAAAGCCTGTTGATATCTCTCCCGGAGAGTTGAAAGATTTAAATCTTAATGTGCTGCACGTTGAAGATAAACTATTGAATCAAAAAGTAGTGGGATTTATTCTGATCAATGCCGGTTGTAATGTCGACTTTCTTACCAATGGCAAAGATGCAGTTGAAAAATATGAACCGGGGAAGTATGATATCATTCTTATGGATATCCAGATGCCGGTTATGGATGGTATTTCAGCCTATAAAGAACTAAAAAAGCTGCATGGCTCAAAGTTATGCCCTGTGATTGGCCTTAGTGCCAATGCCCTTGAAGGAGATGCTGAGAAATTTATGGAAATGGGCCTTGATGATTATATTGCCAAACCTTTTAAACCACAGCAGCTTTACGAAAAGGTTGTCCAATGGTCGGGTAAAATATCAGGACAAAAAGAAAATTAAGGTTGATTGGGACCACTAAACCTTTTTCCCTGTTACTTTGATACTGAAATATTTGTCGGGGAGACGGTAGGGAACAAGCTCATTCGTTTCAACCTCTTCATTCAGATACACAGCACACATGGTATTGGAAACATGGTAAATATGTTTTCTCTTATCGGGCGGGCAGCTATCAAGGATGGCCAGTAAAACTTCCCATCTGACATGTTCAGGCGATGTCATACAATCATGCCATACAATGATTGACTTTTCAGAGTTCACAATACGGAATGCAGTTTCAGTGTCTTTTTTAACGGCATCATAATGATGATCGCCATCAATGAATATCAGATCAAATTTTGTTTTTAAACTGTCAAAATCAAATTCATGCGAATTGGCAGCAATATGTGTAACATTTGGCAGGTTTTGCGAGAAGAATTTGTGTGATTTAACATAGTCTGTGTTTTCGGTAACATCAAGAATATGCATATCGGGAAGGTTAACGGTATAGCAGTTTTTTACAACTGAAGCTACATTTGCCACACTTTCTCCGCGCCAGGTGCCGATCTCAAGATAATTCTCAACAGCATACTTCTTTGCCAGGGCTTTTAACAATGCAATATCGGTAGGAAGCGATCCGCCTTCCAGAAATGCATAAGGTTCAATAGTTTCTTCAAATTGAGGAAACAGATGCATGATATCAATGGTAGGTAATCCTGCATATAATTTGTATCGTTTGGCAACGATTTTTCTATTGTCTTCACCATGATGAAGTATTTCATTCATCAACCAGGGGTTTTTGAATAATAATAAAAGGCCGCTGAAAAATTTTTTGATTTTATGCATCTTTACTGAAAATTTTTTTAATAAAGTCTGAATATTCCCTGATATCTGCTTTGCCCGGGAGAAAATAAGTAAGCGGGAAACCTGAGAGTTTTTTTAAAACCCAAAATGTATATAACGAAGTAGCCGTAAAAGAAATGGTTGCAGCAATCGCTGCTCCGTAAAAATCGAAAAGTGGAATCAGAATAAGGCCGAAAACCAGCGTAGCAATCAATCCTGCTGCCGATGCAATCGTGTTGATATGATATTTGCCTATTCCTGAAAAATAGTGACCAGGGATGAGGTAGAAATTATACACCAGGATACCGGGCATGAGCAAAACAATGATCCTTTTTACCGGTGCAAATTCTTCTCCGAAAAGGAACTGAAAAAATGATGCCGGCAAAATGGCCAGAAAAAGTATCATAAGTATACTAAAGATCAGGGATGATTTCAGCAATTTTACCGTTAGTCGTATATTGTAAACTTTATCAATGCTGTTGGTTATCCGCGCATATTGCACCGTAGCAATACTTTTGCTTATCAGCCATACCGATTCAATAATAGCAACCGCTATGGAATATATTCCTACGCTTTCGTTGCTGTAGTAGATCAGCAAGAGATAATAACTCAGCCTGAGACTCAACATTTGTGTAATGTGCGCCAGCTGATTATAAAAGCCATAGCGAAACATGCCTGCAAGCAAAGGTTTTTTTGTTTTTTCTGTTACTTTCTCACCTGCATTCCAGTATTTTAATAATAGAATAAGGCTTATTGCAAGCGACATTCCATACCCGAAATACAACGCATGGATGTAAGCATAAATATTTTGTATATCGAAAACAAAAATGGATAACAGTAAAAAAATGGCCACTGAAAAGATCTGCATTATATGAATCAGGTTTTTTGCAAGTATCTTTTCCTTTCCGAGCAGCATCATGGCATTGGCTGATGCCAAAGCACTTATGAAAGTAAGAATAAAAGTATGTATAAGCAGTTCATGATTTAAACCCGGGAATAACCGGGTAACACCAAATGCCCCTGAACAAATAATAAATGCCCACAGATAGGAGTAAAGCATTACTTTTCGGTTGTTGTACCTGGGAACTATGTAAACAAGTGTTGCACCGCCAATAATATTGTTAAAAAGCAGAATAATAACAATATTGGTAAGTATAATGCTTTGCTCTCCTTTTACTTCTGCACCCAGAGTTTGAGAAATTACCACTGCTATTAAAAGGTTCAGCAGGGCAGAAGCAAAGTTGGTTGCAAATGTGGTATAAATGTTCTTAAACAAGTTTTTGTCTGGTTATTACAGTTGTGTATATCTGGGTAAAACTATTTCCAATTGTTTCATAACTGAAATTTTCAGCGGCATATTTATGCAGTTGTTCGCTGTTGTATGCATCAGAACTATCAAGTAGCTTGTTGATAGCATTAAGCAGAGCCGGTTCATCAAGTGGAGCTATCAATACTCCTTTATCAGGTGTAAGATGCTCTTTTATGCCTCCCACATCTGTTGATATTACCGGTAATCCTGCGGCAAAAGCTTCAATGATAACGCATGGAAGATTCTCATAATTGCTGAAAAGCACAAACAAATCGGCGTTTTGCATGGTTCGGGCAATTTCTTGTGTACTCATAGTTCCGTAGAAACTAACCCAATCATTATCAATCTTTAGTTTGGAAGCATATTCAATGTGGGGCGACAGATCCCCATCTCCCACAATCTTTAATGTAAAATCGTTTCTCAAAGCAGAAAGCTTTCGTATTACCCGTAATATCCCCGAAACGTTCTTATGCTCATCATTGAGGTGAGAAACATGCAGGATAGTTTTCTTCTCAGTTTTCTTATTCTCTTTCAAAGGAAAGAAATATTTAACATCTACAACATTGGGGATAACCCTGTAATGATTTTTTAAGCCTTTACGAACCATCGCTTCCTTGAGGTTATGGGTAACGGGCATGATAACTTCAGCATTCCTGGCAACAATTCTTCGTAGCGCTCTTACTAATTTGCTTTCCTGTATTTGATTGTCTGGCAGGTAACCGGTCCAGTGTTCTGATATTACGTATTTCAACCCGAACAACCATTTGAAGAGCAAGGCAATTGCGCCTGATGGAAAAACAACATTCAAATGAATAATATCAGGTTTGCCCCATTCCTTTTTCAATTGCCGAAATGATTTCAGATAATATTTTACATAAAGGAAGCCATTGATAAGTTTCCCGACCTTACCGTTACTTTTCCTGAAATACAGAATATGGGTTTTTACCCCGGCTTTGGTAAAATTATCAGCTTCAAAGGGTGCAGATGCATCGGGGTCGGCAACTACATGCATAGCAACAACTTCATTATAAATGGCGGCTGCTTCTGCAAATTTTTCATTGAAATTTCCGTCGGTGGGGTTTAATCTGTTCGGATACCAACTGGATAAAAACAATACCCTGTGCCTGTTAACGTTCATATATCTGCTTATGATGCAAGCACAAAGATAAGCCATTTTCACATACATCTGCGGGGCTTAAGACCGCACTGTTATTTACGTTCTTAGATTTTTAAAAAAATGAAAATCTTTGTTTTTTCAGTGAAAAAAATTTCTATATTTGCACTCCCAAACGGTGGATGTAGCTCAGCAGGTTAGAGCATCAGATTGTGGTTCTGAGGGTCGTGGGTTCGAGTCCCATCTTCCACCCAAAAAAATCAACCCGCCTGTAAGTTTTCTTGCAGGCTTTTTTTGTATCCTTCCATTTGCGGTATTATTGCTGTTTTTTTCTGTAACTACGGTATTATCCGGTATAAAATTCAGTGATTAACCTAGAAATTTCATTATAAACTCGCTGTATTTTTACCTTGTTAATCAGAGGCGTTTTACGGCACATCATTTCTTATAAAATACCGGCATCGCAAAACATTTAAAAAAAATAATATGAAGGCATTTGTACAATTCATTTCATTGCCCTTTTTTCTGGCAATTTTCTGGAGCGCATCCGGCTTTGCGCAAATTATCCCTGAACCATATAAACCGGGGACAGAACAGCAGGAGAAGGCTGAATTACAACTTAAAAATGTTGAAGATATCATATGGTACGAAGACTTCAACGAAGGTTTACCGGGAGATTGGGATAATATAGATGCTTCAGGTCTGGTATCTTTTGAATATACTTTTGCAGGACCACAGGGCCCGTTTTCAATTGGCATGCCTGCTTTGCATTCGGTAACCTCATCCAATGGTTTTATGATTCTGGATACCGACCTTGCCACGTCGCAAAACCCCGATGGTTTGTTTTCCGATGCATGGATACAATCGCCTCCGATCGATTTGAGCGAATATGAAAGAATACAGTTGCGTTTTCAGCATAACTACAGGTATTGTTGTTCGCCGGCGCAGGTTGAAATGGTAGCTGAAGTTAGTACCGATGGCGAAAACTGGACAAGCTGGGATGTTCGTAACGGACTTGCTCCAAACAATACCAGTGCCAATCCTGTAAACCAGGTTATTAATATTTCGCATGTGGCCGCCGGGCAAGATCAGGTTTGGATACGTTTCCGCAAAACCGGTGCAACGCACTACTGGTGGATGATTGATGATGTAATGCTGGTGTCTTATGTCGATAACGACATGGAAATCAAGAATATAACCTATAATAACGGATATACTAAAATTCCTGCAGGCCAGCAGCAGCCCTTTCAGTTTTCTGCTGAAATACGCAATGCCGGCGGGTTTGTACAAAACAATATAGTGCTTGAAACTGCTGTAAATAACCTGCTGTTCAATGCAACTACCGACACTATTGACGCTATGGACCCTGGTCAGCAACTGAAACTTATGCTTCCGGGTGAGTTTATGCCACCTTCCAGGGGAAAGTATACGGCAGAATTTGTATTATCACAAATGCAGATTGATGAAGTGCCTGCCAACAACCTTGCAACAGCTGAGTTTTTTATTACCGATACGGTTTACTCCCGCTCACTTGATGTTTACAATCCCGAAATGTATTATTCTGGGGAAGCAGGAGATCTGACCGCAGGAAATCGCTTCAGTTTGCTCAGTGAGATGGGAGCCACTTCGGTGGGTTTTGTTTTGCACGAAAACTCCGAACCGGGGGCCCGGTTGAAAATTAAACTTTACAGCTATACCGATAGTAGTTTTACCGAAATATATGAATCAAATGATTTTTATATACTCACAGCTGATGATATAACACCTGCAGATTCAGAAGAGCCTGTATTTCTTGTTCTTCCCCTGGATGAAACTTTAATTATGCCTGCCGGCGATTATATTGTGGCCGCCCATGCACCTGCAGGAGATCAGGTGGTGCTTGCCTCCCAGAATCTTGTAAAGCAATCTGCTTCTGCAGCATTTGAATTTGCAGATAACAGCTGGAATGAGCTGGCTATAGTTCCCATGATCAATCTGCATTTTGGTAACCATGAAGTAGCATGCGACCCATTGTATGACTTTATTGTTCAGGATGCAGTTTGTGGCACTGAAAGTGGTTCTATCGAAGTGGTTCCCCTAAGCGGAACGGGTCCGTGGAGTTACCTTTGGGATGATGATCCAATGCTGAATTCACCCATTCGAGAAAACCTGCCTGCCGGTGATTACGAAGTTACCGTAACCGACGGATATGGTTGCCTTGCCGATCTTTCTGTTACTGTTGAAGATGTGGATATCAGTATGGATTTTGAAATAACAGATGCCATGTGTGCCACCGATGGTGTTATTACCATGATTCCGCTCAATGGCCAGGAACCTTTTGTGTATGAATGGTCGCATGACGAAACCCTTGACGGACCGGTAGCTGAAGAACTTGCACCGGGAAGTTATAACGTTATTATTGCCGATGCCAACGGTTGCGAAACCAATATAACAGTAGAAGTAGGAAATATTGATGAGATGCCTGTTGATGTTTTTGCCCAGTCAGCATATTGCGGAAATGCCAATGGAAGCATAGAACTTGTGCCCCAGGCCGGCGTGGCTCCATTTACTTTTGATTGGGAAGGATTTGATACAAGTACTAACGGGTTACTGGATAACCTTACTGCCGGACATTATACTTTTTCAGTTACTGATGATAATGGCTGTTTCTATGAAGGCGATGTTATCATTTCTGAAGAAATATACGACCTTGAGTTGGATTATACTGTTTCTGATGCCACTTGCGGACTGCATAATGGTGAGATCGTAGTGGAAATTACCAATGGCAGCGAACCTTATAATTTTCAATGGTCGAACAGTCTGGATCAGCCTGCTATCGGTAATCTTGCACCCGGAAACTATGTTCTGCAGGTTGCAGACCAGTTTGGTTGTGATACAGAGCAAAGTTTTATTATAAACAGCATAGGAGAAATGCCGCTGGTCAACTGGGGTGTTACCGATTCTGATAATTGCGGTGGTAATTCAGGAGTTATTGCTATTTATTCACAGGATCCCCAGGCAACATACCTCTATACCCTTATCAATGATAAAAACGGAGTTATAGTTGAAAATCCAGGTGGTGGTGATGATTCACCCGACTTTTTGGTGGAAGAACTTCCTGCGGGGCAATTCCTGATCAGTGTGCTAAGTGAAGATGGATGCGAAAAAATTCTAACACTCGAAGTCAGCGATGCAGGTGCACCCGAAATAACTGCCAATCTCAAAAGTATCAGCTGTCATGGCGAAAATGACGGGGCAATACAAGTTACTGTAAATGGAGGAGCTAATCCGCAATTTCTCTGGAATGATGAAAATGAAAGCACTACACCCGAAATCAACAATCTTTCTGCCGGGCTTTATACCCTGCAGGTTACCGATGATGGTTGTTTCGGAATGGAATCCTTTGAAATTACTGAGCCTGCACCTCTTCTGGCCAATGCTACTATCGAACATATAGTTTGTGCCAATGATGAACAGGGAAGCATTTACCTGCAAACCCTTGGAGGCACTGCTCCCTATACCTATATCTGGAACAATGGGGTTTCTAACCTGAATCTGGTTAATATTCAGGGTGGAGATTACACAATTACCATAACCGATTTCCATAATTGCATATTTAACAATTCATACACTGTAAATACCAACGATTCGCTTATAATGGATGCTGATATTATTCACAGCAATGAGGGGTCTGACAACGGTAGTATCATTGTAAGTGTAAGCGGAGGTGGGGGTGAATATACCTACTCGTGGGATAGCGGCCAGCAAACTCCTGTTCTTACAGGTCTGGCGCCCGGTTCATACACTATTACCGTTACCGATGAGGCAGGATGCTTCATCACGGAAACCTTTATGATTGGAACCGTAAATGTAGAAAGTGATCTTACTGCTGAAGAAGCAGTGAAGGTTTATCCAAACCCAGCCAGTCAGGTTCTTTATGTGGAAACTACGGCCGGTTTTTGCACAGAAGCTGGTATAAGCGTTGATATTACCAATATAGTCGGCAAAAATGTAAAAAGCCTTTACTTTGATAATACCGGTGGCGCTGAAAAAATAAATATTGATGTTGGCGATATGTATCCCGGAATTTATATTATTACTGTAAAATGTGGTAATAAGGTGAAACAATCAAAATTTGTAAAAAGATAAACCACTTCAGATTAAAATACTTTTCAAATTGATTTTTTGTAACTAAGGGGCTGTCATGTGCAGCCCTTCTCTTTTACATTTGGAAATTTTTAGCAAATTGGTGTATCTTTGCCTGAATTGATTATACCCATGGTATTTAAAGAAATTGTTAACCTGATGCATAAAGAGTTTTTGCTTGAATGGCGGCAAAAACATGCCCTGGGTGGTATTGTACTTTACCTTGTATCTACCATTTTTATCTGTTATCTTTCCTTTGCAGGCATCATGACGGTAGCCACCTGGAATGCGCTTTTCTGGATCATCATTGCCTTTGCAACCCTTAACCTGGTTTTAAAGAGCTTCAATGACGAAACTTCCGGCCGTAAATTGTATCTGTATACCCTGGTGTCGCCATCAGCAATTATATTTTCCAAAATATTGATCAACGCCATTGTAATGATGGTGCTTGGCATATTGGGATTTTTACTTTTCAACCTTTTTATGGGCAATATTGCCGGTACAAACGTATCTTACTGGCTTGTGTTGCTTATCGGTGTAGTTGGGTTTGCTTCATTGCTTACCATGATTTCAGCAATTGCCAGTCAGGCAAAGAACAATTTTACACTGATGGCCATATTGGGTTTCCCGCTTTTGTTGCCATTGCTACTGGTATTGATAAGAGCTTCCCTGGCAGCAATACAGGGTGCAGGTATTTTGGATATTGTAGGCGATCTGCTGGTAATATTGCTGTTGGTTATGATTTCTTTAACATTATCAAGTATTTTGTTTCCGTATCTTTGGAAAGAATAAAACCGTAATGCTTACATGACTAAAAAATACTGGAATTATACCTGGAAAATATTCACAATCTTACTGCTCGTATATGTTATTATGGGTGGTTTGTTGTTTGATGTGCCGGCCCTTCCCGTTATTCATCAAACCATCAGAAATATTTACTTTCATGTGGGCATGTGGTTCTCAATGATATTTATCCTGTTTTTGGGTTTTCTGTTCAGCCTGATGTATCTGCGCAGCTTCGATCTTAAATATGACCGTATGGCTTTTGCTACTGTAAAAACAGGACTTGTATTCGGTATTCTTGGAATAATTACCGGTATGATCTGGGCGCAGAATACCTGGGGAACCTGGTGGCTAAATGATCCTAAACTCAATGGAGCAGCAGTGGGAATTTTGGTTTACCTGGCTTATCTTATTCTTAGGGCATCCCTTGATGATCCTGAGAAAAGGGCCCGGCTGGCTGCAGTATATAAAATTTTTGCGTTTGTAATTATGTTTGTTTTTATCATGATTTTACCGCGCATTTCAGGTCCTTCAATTCATCCGGGTGTTGATGGAAATCCTGCCCTGGCAACCGGTGACCTCGCTCCCGTGATGCGAAAAGTATTTTTCCCTGCCATATTGGGGTGGATATTATTCTCTTACTGGATATATACGATCGTAGAAAGAACCGACAAAATATCAGAAAAAATTAATTATCTAAACTCAGAAAATTAGAATGGAAATACAGGATAATATATTTGTAGTTGCATTGGTGCTTGCCATTATTTTTGCAGGACTGGCTCTGTTTCTGTTTTCTCTTGAACGAAAACTAAACAAGGTGGAGAAGAAAATATCGGAAATGGAGGAGGAGAGAGAAAGTGAGAAAGTGGGAAAGTAGAAAAGTAAGAAAGTAGGAAAGTAGAAAAGCAGGGATGAGTTGTTAAATTAATTTGGGAATAAAAATGAAAAAAACACATATTGCCGCACTTATTTTTGTTGTTATTGCTGTAGCGGCCATCATTACTACAGTGTATGATGCTGATACATATTCAAGCTTTGCCGAAGCCCGCGAACATCCCGGCAGGCAGTTTCATATTATTGGCGAGTTGAATCCCGACAAGCCCATTGAAGAAAAAATAGAACAAAACACACTAATCTTCTCTTTTTACATGTTTGATAATGATGGAGAAGAGAGCAAAGTAATATACTTTGGTGGCAAGCCCCAGGATTTTGAAAAGCTTGATCAGATTGTTCTGGTTGGTTCATACAATCAAGATAATTTTGTGGCATCGCAATTGCTGCTCAAATGTCCGTCGAAGTATAATGCTGATGAGTTTGCCGATACAGTTGAATATTAAGATATTAATGTATAAAAATAACCCCCTGAATGCTTTTGAGTATTCAGGGGGTTTTTTATTTCAGGTTTGTAAAATGTTATAGGTTGTCAAGTATATCGGGAAGCTTTTTCAACAGTGCCAGTTCTTTCATTTTATCTCTGGCTTCCTGCACGGGTGAACCGAAATAGGTTTTACCACCTGTAATGCTTTTTGAAAGCCCCGATTGGCCTAACACAACGGCGCCTTTTCCAATGGTAAGGTCCTTCTGTACACCCACCTGCCCCCAGAGAATCACATCATCTTCCACAATTACACAACCTGCCACACCCACCTGCGACGCAAAGAGACAGTTCTTTCCAATTACCGTATCATGGCCGATTTGTATGAGATTATCAAGCTTGGTGCCTTTACCGATAACTGTATCGCCGCTAACACCCTTATCAATTGTGCACGATGCGCCAATCTCCACATTGTCTTCAATTATAGCCCTGCCGCATGATTCCATTTTGTCCCAGTATTCGGGCCGGCGTTTGAAATAAAAAGCATCAGCCCCGATGACAGTTCCCGAATGAATTATCACATTATCTCCAATAACACAGTGGTCGTAAATAGCTACGTTAGGATGAATGATACAGTTTTTACCGATGATAACATGATTTCCAACAAAAACATTGGGTTGCAGAACTGTTCCCTCACCAATAATGGCAGTTGAGCTGATCATGCTTTGCGAGGGTTCAAAGGGTCTGAATTGTTTGGTGAGATAAACATAATCCCGGAAAGGATCATCAGAAAAGATCAGTGCCTTTCCTGGCGGGCAATCCACTTCTTTATTGATGATAATGGTAGTTGCCTTTGACTTCAGGGCCTTGTCGTAGTATTTGGGGTGATCCACAAAAGTAAGATCACCGGATTCAACCTTATGAATTTCATTGATACCGGTGATCTCAAAATCCGGACTGCCTGCAAAGGCCGCGTCTATCATGCCTGCAATCTGCTGCAGTGTTTGAGATGGTTCTAATCTCATTGTAAAATATTAAGGTTAAGGATTATTTTACACGTTCAGAGTATGAACCATCGCGTGTATCTACCTTGATTTTTTCGCCTTCTTCAATAAAAAGGGGCACATTAACTGTTGCTCCGGTTTCTACAGTTGCCGGTTTTAGCGTGTTGGTGGCAGTATCGCCTTTCACACCGGGTTCGGCATAAGTAACTTCCAGTTCTACAAATGGAGGCAACTCGCAGCTCAGCGGAGTTTCAGTATCGGCATGAAAAACAATCTCTGCAGTCTGGCCCTCTTTCATAAGAGCAGGTGCATTGATGATCTCTTCCGGAATAGGGATCTGTTCATATGTTTCAGTATGCATAAAATGGTAGCCCATATCATCCTTATAAAGGAACTGGTATGGTCTTCTTTCCACCCGTTGCACATTGATCTTTACACCTGCATTAAAAGTATGCGGAATAACCTTACCGGTTTTCATGTTCCTGAGTTTGGTACGCACAAAAGCACCGCCTTTTCCCGGTTTTACATGCAGAAATTCTACCACAGCAAATAATTCATTGTTCAACTCAATGCAAAGTCCGTTTTTAATATCCGAAGTTGTTGCCATAAATGTAATTTAGTCAGTGATTTATAATTTTGGGTGCAAAAGTACGGATTTTATTTTTTGATGACAATTTTAACTTTGAAGTTCAGAAGGAAAAAATGAGCCTGGTCTTGATTGATTTTCAATATTAAGAAAAAAGTTTGATTTGTTAAAAGTTCTTGTTTTTTAATTCAAATCTGAACAAAAATTAACCTATTCTGGGTTTAATTTTTTTCCGAACTATAAATTATCATTAATTAATTATTTGCGAACACTTAATCTTCTCAAATTGTTAATACAAGTAAAAATTTTTGGAGTACTTTTGGCATCTTAAAATAAAAAAAACCAAAGCTCAAATTATGAAAAAATATAACCTTCAATTTTATTTCGTTTTTTTTCAATTAATCTTTGTTTTTACAATCCATTCTTTGTATGCCGGAGGAGGAACCGCTCATCCACGCACTATCTCAGAGTCTTTCAATCTGGAATCAATAGAAACCCTATATCTCACACATACAAAGGACGATATCGTTGATAATAAAAATTCGGCGGACGATTTGCCTGAGTGGGCAGGTTTTTCGCTTAAAACTTATATTACCCCTGATATTTCGGGTAACTTATTGAAGTGGGACGATGGCACTAGATCATGGGCATTAAGGGCTAGTTCTCCTGGTGCACCTACTCTTTCTCTTGTTTTCGAAGATGCCCGGCTAGCCCCTAATTCTGTATTATACATTTATTCTGAAGATAATCCGGAGCAGTATTTTGCTATTAAAGCAGAAGAAATTGTGGGTGGATACATTTCTACACCTCCAGCCATTGGAGATGCTTTAATTATTGAATATCATGAACCTGATGCCACTGATAAGTTGCAAGGTACTTTTGCTATTACTGACCTTGTAGTAATTGTTAATGGTTACGAAGCTTTCCTGAACGAAACCAAAAACTTAGGTAGTGCTGATGAATGCCTTATAAATATTAATTGCGAAGAAGGTGATAACTGGCAGACACAAAAAAGAGGTATTGCACGTATTATTCTTAGATCAGACACACTTTGGTATTATTGTTCCGGTTCTCTCATCAATAATACTGCCCAGGATGGAACCCCCTATTTCCTTACTGCCAATCACTGTGGTGCCAATGCATCAGATGCTGATCGTAATGTATGGCAATTCCATTTCAATTTTGAACGCCCGGGTTGTGCAAATGTAGGAACTCCTCCGCAAAACGTTTTAACAGGCAGTCAGCTCAGGGCAAGTGGCCCTGTTGCCGGTTCTTCTGATTTCCAGCTGTTAGAATTAAATTCAATACCTCCAGAGAGCTGGAATCCATACTATAATGGTTGGGACCGTAATAATACTGCTTCCCCCAGTGGTGTGGGTATTCATCACCCGGCCGGTGATGCCATGAAAATTTCTACCTACACTACAGCTACTCTATCATTTACCCCCACCATTAGTGGTCAAACAATGGCGTCAAATGCCGCATGGAGAGTGAATTGGGCCCCCACTGTAAACGGGCATAGTGTAACCCAGGGAGGATCATCCGGTTCGCCACTTTTTAATCCTGATGGTTTGATAATTGGAATATTATCAGGGGGGTCGTCAAATTGTGATTCTCCTAACTTCCCCGATTTTTACGGTAAGTTTTCTTATAGTTGGGAATCGCATGGAACAACTGATGAGGATAAGCTCAAACCATGGCTTGATCCCCTTAATACAGGAGTTATGACTTTAAATGGATTAGATCCCTACGCTGATATCACTCCCGGTTTTAATGCGAACAAACTTATTGTGAAAACAGAAGAGGATGTAGTTTTTTTAAATACAACTTTTGGTGGAGAGCCTGAAACATTTGAATGGAATTTTGGTGAAAATGCTGAACCCTTAACAGCTGAAGGTTTTGGACCTCATACTGTTTTTTACACATCTTCCGGTTACAAAGATATTACCCTTGTTATCGATGATACAATTGTATATACAAAAGAAAATTTCATTTATGTTCGCGGAATTCAAACTGCTACCTTCCATGTAACTGATCAGCAGGGTGATCCTATCGAAGATGTTATGATTACCGTTTCTCCAACAATTCAAAAAAAGCATTTTTTATTGGAAGAGAAGAGCATAGGAAAGGAAATTAAAGCAGAAGATCCCTCTGTCGGGCAAAATATTATCAACCAGGGTAACTTGTCAGCCAGGGTTTTTGAACCGGTAAAGACCAAAATCAATGATAATAAGGAAAAAACCGAAACCGGCCAATGGATACATTGGGACAACGGAGTCAATCACGTTGGCATAGGAACTGATAGTATAGCCAACTTTAATGTTGCCAGCCGTTGGGAACCTGGCGATCTTGCTGAATTTGATGAGCATGTAATAACGAGTATCAGATTCTTTCCGAGGGAAGTCAACTGTGAATATACCATAAAAATATGGACAGGTGAAGAAGCCAATGAGGTATACTCTCAGCCGGTTATTAATCCCACAATTAATACGTGGAATACAATAGAACTTGCAGTACCCCATTCTATCGATAATAATCGGGAACTTTGGTTTGGATATAATGTAAATACTCTGACAGGGTTTCCTGCCGGAGCAGATTCCGGCCCTCAGATTGCAGGCAAAGGTAATATGATCTCTTTTAACGGAGAATGGGCTGAACTCAGCGATCTTAATGAGGGATTTACATATAACTGGAATATTCAAGCCTTTATACAGCAAGTACCCACCACGGTGATATATACTGATGCCAATGGACAGGCTGAATTTGAAGATTGGGATGGCGATTACGACTTTATTGTAGAAAAGGAAAACTACCAAACCCAAACAGATAAATTTACTATGAAGGGCTCTGATATTGATATTCCTGTTACACTTTACGACGATGATGGTAAATATACCATCACCTTCAATGTAAATATGTATAATGTAGAAGGATTTGATGCTGATATCAATAACGTTTATCTGACCGGTACATTTACTGATTGGGCTGACCCCGGTAGCGAAAACTCTATTCTTATGCAAAGGCTGGGAAGTAAATCAGGTGATGATGTGGTTATGCACGAAGACTTCTCAATTTTTCCACCCTTAGGCTGGCAGTTGGAACCAACATCGTCAAACACCTGGGAACAGGCTCAAAGCATTACCGTTGGTCAAAATGTGGTAACACCTGTAAAAGGTACTCATTTTACCTATTGTAATTGGCAAGAAACAGACGCACAGGATGAGAAGCTTATTACCCGTAGTATGGATTTCTCTATTATGGAAAGTGCAGAGCTGTCTTTTCATTTCTTTGGAAACTATAGTTGGTCTGTTGCTCCTGATGATAATTGCGACTTGTTTGTAAAAGTTTCTGTTGATGGTGGCGATTGGGTACAAATCTTTACTGAAACGGATCATCCTCTTTTTATAAATGATGATATAAATTATGTTTGGTTGCATATGGTTCTCGACCTTAATGATTACATCGGAAG
>SLOJ01000161.1 GCA_007132585.1 Bacteroidales bacterium
AAGGAAATGCATTTTAATCCTGATCAAAGCTATGGAAACTAACTATCTTACTGATTTGATGTTGCCGCTTGCCCTGGGAATAATTATGCTGGGCATGGGTCTTTCACTGGCGCCCATTGATTTTAAGCGTGTGGTATACTATCCCCGGGCAGCGGCTTTGGGGTTTGTAAACCAGATTATTATCCTTCCCCTGGTGGGTTTTTTACTTGTATTGATTTTCGGACTTGAGAATTTGTATCTCGCAGTAGGAATTATGGTGCTTGCAGCCTGCCCCGGCGGACCCACATCCAATCTCATCAGTCATATTTCGAAAGGCGATACGGCGCTTTCCATCAGTCTGACTGCCATCTCAAGTCTTGTGGCGGTAATTACCATTCCGCTGATCATTAATTTTTCATTGGCTCATTTCCTGCAGCAGGGAGAGTATATTCCTTTACCGGTATTTGATACTATTATTCGACTTACACTCATTACCCTTATTCCGGTGGCAATAGGTATGTTTATCAGGGCAAAAGCCAGAAAATTCGCCAATAAAATGGACAAACCGGTTAAAGTTGTTTCAGGAATTTTACTTTTCCTGATCATATTTGCCGCAATCAACAGCAACCGCGATATTTTTGTGAGTTCATTCCGTGATGTAGGTCCTGTGGCTCTTGCATTAAATGCTGTTATGCTTTCTATAGGCTATCTTACAGCCAGGAGCCTCAGATTAAATCTGGCACAGAGTGTTACTATATCGGTAGAATCAGGCATCCAGAACGGCACCCTGGGTATCATGATTGCCAGCACACTTCTGCACAATGATGTAATGGCCATTTCACCGGCCATTTACAGCCTGATAATGTTTATAACAGCAGGCGTAATTATTGCCTGGATGAATGTGGGGTATGCAAGGATGAGGCTTTTTGCAATTCAGCAGCACAAGATATCGAAACAGTAATATTTGTTTGGTGTCATTTAGCTTTTCTTTCAGGAGATACCTATAAGTTCATAAAAGTTGCTTGGCGTTATCACGCTGAATGATGAACCTGGATAGGTGGTCAAAAATTCTGCGGGTATTTTGCTTTTTGTTTTGGGATTGTATTTGAATTCAAAACATTTTAATTCTCCCGCACCTTCTTCTAAATAATCTATTTCTTTTTGGTTGTATGTGCGCCAGAAATAGTTGTTTACAAAATTTCTGTGGTTCTCATTGTATTTGATACGCTCACCTATGCAGAAGTTCTCCCATATACTACCTGTATCGGTTCGTAATTCTGGTTCATTGAAATTCCTGATTATGGTATTACGGATTCCAACGTCATAGAAAAAAAACTTCTGGCTTTTATTGATCTCTTTGCGAAGATTTCTGCTAAAAGAACCCAACCGGAAAATGATGAAGTTTTTTTCAAGCAGCTCCAGGTAGCGCTTCACTGTGTGCACATTAGTTCCTGTAAGTTGGGCAAGCTCATTGTATGATACTTCACTTCCTGTCTGCAGGGCGATGGCTTTTAATAAACGTGATACAAGTTCAGGTTTTTTGAGGTTCTCAAATTGGAGGATGTCCTTGTAAAGGTAATTATTTGAAATGTCTCTAAGCTCTTCTAACCTTTCATCTCCGGTTGCTGTAAAGACCTGGGGATATAAGCCAAAACGCAAAATGTTGGGCAGCATAGCCTGTAAATCTATAAGGCTGAATTGTTGCCTCAATTCCTCCATTGATAGTGGAAACAATAAATATTGACGTAATCGTCCGGTAAGGGGTTCTGATATTTTTGCCGAAAGATCAAAACTTGAAGAACCTGTAGCTATGAACTGAACCCGCGGAAAAGTATCTACAAGTACTTTCAAAGTAAGACCAATGTTTTCAATATGTTGAGCCTCATCCAATATAATCAGCTGCTTTTTCCCAATAAAATCTTTAAGTAAAACAGAATTAGTTGTACTTAGCACCTCTTGGTATTCCTGAAGTTCACAGTTGATGTATACCGCATTTTTCTGTTGTTTATTCAGTATTTGCTTAACCAACATGGTTTTACCTGTTCGTCTGGCTCCGTAAAGAATGATTACTTTACCTTTAAAAAGAGCTGATTCAATGGTCTGTTGAAGAATTCTTTGAAAAAGCATTTTAATTTCTGGTTATTATCTTCACAAATTTAGAGAAAAAAATGAATAAAAATTCATAAATTCTTAAAAATATATGAATATAACTTCACAAATTAGTTATAATTTATGAAGTATATTTCAAGAAGATATTATCATATTCAACTTTAGGGGGTTATAACCATATTGGAGGAATAATTGCTGATCGCCCCATCACTCCCCTTCACTTTTTTATTAAAATGCGACGGGGGTCATTTAAAGTGACCCGCCGTGAACTTGTCATTTCAAAACAGTCAGCTCGCAAAAAAGCTTTTGCTTTTTGCAAATACCATTAATACCCAATCTCATCATAAACCGGCACAAACCGGGCACTCACATCAGGTGTTTTGATGTCCTTATCTACTCCGTCGAAGCCCATTTCATTTAAAGTAATGGTGTTAATTAACCTTTTCGGAGCAACTCCATGTTATATATGAATGTATATCAATGCATTACAAGTATGCCTTTTTTTAAATAAAATCAAATTATTCAAACGTTTATCAGAAAATAGTTTATCTTTATAGTGCAAAAACGGCTTCTTATAAAACTATCGGGGATCCTGTTTTGTAAAAAAGTCAAAAAATGAATTTTAGTACCCATCTAAAATCAATGCAGAGTACTGTTCTGCTTACATAACAAATGGTGCTTGTTATTATAATATTATCCGGTTGTTAACAGACTAATTAATTAAGAATACTCTTCCTTCTCATTCTACTTTCTCTACAGTTACCAGAATTGTTTACGAATAGTTACACACAGAATTTCGATTATTTAAGCAAGAAATATTGTTTAAAACTTAAAAAATTCTCTTTTGTAAAAAAAATAAATAATTGATTCTTGAGAATCAATTATATCCTTTTATAAACAAACTGTTCTAAGTATTCACATAATAAATCGCTCCATTATGAAAACAATCAGATACTATATCCTGGTCTTAGCATGCCTTTTGTTTGTTGGTATGCTGAATGCACAGGT
>SLOJ01000232.1 GCA_007132585.1 Bacteroidales bacterium
GCAATATTATTTTGCATAATCTTCAATTCAAATTACATAATTCAGATAGTTTCCTGTACGCCGGCAGCTTTCCTTATCCACTCATAACCTTTATCTTCCAGTTCAATGGCCAGTTCTTTGCCACCACTTTTCACAATCCGTCCGTCATAAAGTACATGCACGTGATCAGGAATAATATAGTCCAACAGTCTTTGGTAGTGGGTAATAATAATGGTTGAATTTTCAGGGCTTCTCAATTTGTTAACTCCATTCGCAACTACTTTAAGGGCATCAATATCAAGCCCCGAGTCAGTTTCATCAAGAATTGCCAGCTTTGGCTCAAGCATAGCCATCTGAAAAATCTCATTCTTTTTCTTTTCTCCACCCGAAAAGCCTTCGTTTACAGAGCGATTGGTAAGCTTGGAGTGAATATCAACAAGCTTTTTCCGGTTCTCCATAAGCTTTAGAAATTCTGCACCACTCAGGGGCTCCAACCCATGGTATTTTCTTCTTTCATTTATTGCAGTGCGCAAGAAATTTGCCATACTAACACCTGGTATCTCAACAGGATATTGAAATCCAAGAAAAATTCCCTCACGCGCCCTGATCTCCGGTTCCATTTCGAGCAAATCATTCCCCATGTAAGTTATGGTACCCTCATCAATATCAAACAAATCACGACCAGCAATAACTGATGCAAGCGTACTTTTACCCGTACCGTTTGGGCCCATAATGGCATGCACTTCACCTTGTTTTACATCAAGATTAAAGTCCTTTAAAATGGTTTTACCCTGTATGGAAACCTTAAGATTTTTAATACTTAGCATTATCTTATTCTTTAAATTGTTCAATCAGTTTTTTAAAAGATTCAATATTTTTAGCATATTTTGTAAAGAACAAACGGGCAAATTCCTTAAATGCTTGTTCATCAAACTCGCCGGCTTCTTCCATCATTAAAATTACACGTACCTCCTTGTGATTCAGGTCCTTCATTTCGGCAAACAATTCATCGGGAACGGTAAGTTTGTTGTTTTCAACTGTGGATTTGAAAGCTAATGTTTTCATTGATTTTTCGGTTTAAGTTGATTTCAGAGTATTAGGTATAAAAAGAGTGTATGATGATTATTAACCTACGCTTCCTTCAAGGCTTATTGATAAAAGCTTTTGAGCTTCAACGGCAAACTCCATGGGGAGTTTGTTTAATACCTCTTTGGCATAACCATTAACAATAAGTCCTATGGCAGATTCCATATCCATGCCTCTTTGAAGACAGTAAAACAATTGATCTTCCGATATTTTACTGGTTGTTGCTTCATGTTCAACAATTGTTGACCTGTTTCCGGCTTCTACATAAGGAAAAGTATGTGCACCGCATTTGTCGCCGAGCAAAAGGGAATCGCATTGCGAAAAGTTACGGGCATTTTCTGCTTTACGCGTTGATTTTACCAGCCCGCGATAACTATTATTGCTTTTACCGGCAGATATTCCCTTGGAGATAATGGTGCTTTTGGTATTTTTTCCCAGGTGTATCATTTTTGTACCTGTATCAGCCTGTTGCCTATTGTTGGTTACCGCAACAGAGTAAAACTCTCCTTTTGAATTATCACCGAGCAAAATAACACTGGGATACTTCCATGTAATAGCCGATCCGGTTTCTACCTGTGTCCAGGATATCTTAGAGTTTTCACCTTCACATATGCCCCTTTTGGTTACAAAGTTATACACACCACCCCGGCCATTTTTATCGCCCGGCCACCAGTTTTGCACGGTAGAATATTTCACCTCGGCATCTTTTAAAGCAACAATTTCAACAATTGCTGCATGAAGTTGGTTTTCATCACGCATTGGGGCTGTACAACCTTCCATGTAACTAACGTAACTGCCTTCCTCCGCAACAATAAGCGTTCGTTCAAACTGCCCTGTATTGGCAGCATTGATGCGGAAATAGGTTGAAAGTTCCAGCGGACACCTTACTCCTTTTGGAATATAACAAAATGAACCATCACTGAAAACTGCAGAATTGAGCGCTGCATAAAAGTTGTCGGTATATGGAACAACAGAACCAATATATTTTTTTACAAGTTCAGGATGTTTTTGCACTGCCTCACTGAAAGAGCAGAATATAATACCTTTCTCTTCCAGTGTTTCACGAAATGTAGTAGCAACAGATACGCTATCCATAACAGCATCAACGGCAACGCCTGCAAGCATCTTCTGTTCATTAAGCGGAATTCCAAGTTTCTCAAAGGTTTCAAGAAGCTCGGGGTCTACTTCATCCAGGCTTTCATACTTTGGCTTTTTACGGGGTGCAGAATAATATATAATATCCTGAAAATCAATAGGAGGGTAATTCACATGTGCCCATTTGGGCTCTTTCATCGTTTTCCAGTGACGAAAAGCTTTCAGCCTGAATTCTAACATGAACTCCGGCTCATTCTTTTTGGCTGAAATAAAACGAATGGTATCCTCATTCAGGCCTTTGGGTGCCTGATCCATCTCAATATCAGTGTAGAAACCGTATTTATAATCACTGCTGGTTAACTGATCCAGTATGTCGTTGTTCTTATCTTCTGCCATGTATTAAAATTATTATAATTCAGTATAACCCTTAACAAACCATTGGGGTACTTGTTGAATAAAAATCCATAAATTCTGATTCCTTATGCTTATTTAGATCAATTACAAATTGGTATACAAATATACAAAACCCGCAATACTTATTCAAAAGAATAAATATTGTCTATTGTGTTTTTCAGCAGATTATTCACAAAAAAATAAAATATTATTTTGGCAAAGACTTAATAAAACTTTTTTTGAGCTTATGCGAACAAAACTGTTCGTTTATGAACAAAGAAACCAACGAAAATCATATTGTGTTTTGTTTTTAGTGAGCCTAATCCACTCACATAATGCCTTTTAATCATAATGGCACATTTTTTTAGGTAATTTTAAGTAAAAAACAATTATTTTAAAAAAGCACATACCAAATGATACGAAACTACATAAAAACATCAGTCAGAAGTATCACCAAGCAAAAATTCTATGCCATACTAAACATCCTTGGGTTCAGCCTTGGAATTGCACTTTTCATTTTTATCTCTCTTTTTTTGTATGAGCAGTTTTCTTACGACCGATGGTATAAAAATCATCCTCAAATTTACCGTGTTGAATTAGGAGACTGGGGAATACTCGGCCCAATCTATGGAAGAATTATGCAGGATGCATCAGCCGATATTGAAAAGACCCTTCGGGTGAACAACAACTGGGGGCATAACGCAGCTGTTACCACAGGGGATAATGAAAATGTAATGAAAATACCCCACCTTATTCTGGCTGATTCTACCGTTTTTGATTTTTTTGATTTTCAGTTCATACATGGTTCGGAAGAACATGCACTGAAAGATAAAAACAATATAGTTCTTACGCATAGCCAGGCCTCAAGACTTTTTGGTAATACAGATGTAGTTGGTCAAGTAATCAGATTATACGATCGTTACAACCTTACTGTAAGTGCTGTTATTGAAGATGTAAATCGTTTTCACCTAAAGGTTGATGCTATAGGTTCTTTTGAAATGTTCAGAGACATTTTTTCTCCTGAATATATGGAAAGTACCGGCGACTGGAATCATCATACTTACATAAAGGTGCACCCCGAGGCTGATATTTCCGATGTGAGAGTTAATGTAAAAAATCTTATAAGCCAGTTTATCAATGAATTATTCGGTGTTGAATTTGACCGGGAGGTAAACTTAAGACCTGTTGCTGATATTTATTTCACCAATACCGTTGCCCATGAAATTATGGTGATTCATGGCAGCAAAACTACCTCATTTGCATTTCTTGCTATTGCCATATTTATCATGTTGATAGCTATAATAAACTTTGTAAATCTATCTACTGCCCGTTCAGCAGGCAGAGCAAGAGAAGTAGGAATACGAAAGCTACTTGGGAGTGATCGTAAAAAACTAATTGCACAATTTCTGGCAGAGTCAATTATCCTTACAACAGTAGCAGTAATCATTGCCTTCGCTTTGGTTGAATTATTGCTTCCCTGGTTCAATTATATTGCTGACAGTGAGATTTCCCTGCAAAACTTCGGATTTTTAAATCTGCTTGTCATATTTCTGCTGGGAGCAATTCTTATAGGAATCATCAGTGGAATATACCCCGCCTTTTACCTTTCAACATTCAAACCCATTACCACCTTGCGTGGTGAAACAGCAAAAGGAACCGGGGCAGCTTTATTCAGGAAGGTATTGATTGTTTTCCAGTTTACAGTTTCAGTTGCGTTGATCGCAGGTACAATAATCGTTTTTCATCAGCTGAATTTTATGAGGTCCAAAGACCCGGGTTTTAATAAAGAAAATGTAGTATATTTCCCCACCAACGCGAAAGTAAGACAGAACTGGGAGAGTTTTCGAAATACATTACTTGCTAATCCGGCTATTGAAGATGTCGCAATGACCTACAATACCCCTGGAAATATTAACTGGCAGGAATCGATTGTTGAAGATGGAGAAGCAAAGCAATTTACCTTCTGGCCCATGACTCCGGAATATTTCTCAATGCTGGATGTTGATCTCCTGGCCGGTCAACCCTTCTCACGTGACTACCCTACTGATGAGGAAACTGCTGTTGTTGTTAATGAGCGGTGGATCAGGTTAATGGGATATTCCGATAATTATGAGGAAATACTCAACAAAGCAGTAAGCACCAGTTATCATAACTTCAGAATTATTGGAATAGTTCCTGATTTCCATTTCAATTCAATGCATCAATCCATTGCCCCGCTTATGATGGTGTGGAGAGAACGTTCAGTTTCAGTAGCTAGTGTGAAAATTCATGGGACTAATATTCCTACAGCAATACAACACATAAGAGAAACATGGGCTCAATACAGCCCCCATGAGATGATTGAATATAAATTTCTTGAAGATTCTCTTGCAGCTCTCTATGACAGAGAGAACCGCCTGGGGCTGGTGTTCACTTCATTTTCTGCCTTTGCAATAATTATTGCATGCCTGGGCCTCTTCGGCCTTACTTCTTTCATGGTTGAAAAACGAACCAAAGAAATTGCAATAAGAAAGGTATTAGGAGCAACAACCCGCAATTTACTTCATCTTTTCAGCAAAGATTTTCTTATATTGGTTGGGCTGTCGCTTTTATTTGCAATACCCCTGGGGTATTTCGCTTTAGATTATTGGCTGAATACTTTTCCCTACCATATTAAGATACCGGCTGCACCTTTTCTCGTTGCAGCTGCCACAGCCATAATACTTACATTGCTAACCGTTGGATTTCACGTAATCAAAGCATCTCATTCCAATCCGGCAGAGCCGTTAAAAAATGAATAAAAAAAAGCTGCCTTATCAGACAGCTTAATAAATATATTATAAAACTTATTTGGCTCACTTTTGAGCGAACCAACCGAAAAATAATGACCTATTCAACACTTGCATCCTCGTTAACGATAAGTTTAAATCCTTTTCCGTGCACGTTAAGGAGTTCAACATTGGGATCTTTCTTCAGATATTTACGAAGCTTGGCAATGTATACATCCATACTACGCGCATTGAAATAATTATCGTCAAGCCATATCTTTTTCAGGGCCAAAGAACGGTCGAGCACATCGTTTGCAAAATCGCATAACATTTTTAAAAGCTGTGCTTCCTTGGAAGTGAGCTTTTGATCTTCACCCTTAAAGCTCAAAATCTGCCTTGAAAAATCAAAGGTGTAATCTCCAATATGAAAGAAAGTTTTTTGCGATTCAGAAGCATCTTCTATATTTGAACGCCGCAGAATTGCATTGATCCGCAGAAGTAATTCATCCATGCTGAAGGGTTTGGTAAGATAATCATCAGCACCAATTTTTAACCCTTCAATGATGTCTTCCTGCATTGATTTAGCTGTAAGGAAAAGTATAGGAACTTTTTTGTCAATTTTCCGTACTTCCCTGGCAAGTGTGAACCCGTCTTTTTCGGGCATCATCACATCAAATATGCAAAAATCAAATGACTCTTTCAGAAACATGTTGTAGGCTTCTGCTCCATTGACAGCAAGCCTGGCAGGAAAATCTTTTGCTTCCAAAAAAGCTTTTAAGATGGTACCCAGGTTGGGATCATCTTCGGCTAATAAAATCTTTATTTTTTTGTTATCCATAATAATGTACCTCCTAATCAAAAATTTATTGTTTGTCGGAAGAATACTCATCAAAGCCAAAAGGTATAAAAACAGAGAAACGGGAACCTTTTTTTAATTCACTTTGCAGATTAATATTTCCTCCATGTAATTCAACTATTGCTTTAACATAACTCAATCCTAAACCAAAACCTTTTACATTGTGAATATTTCCTGTTGAAATCCTGTACAGGTTATCAAATATTTTTTTCTGGTTGGACTTGCTTATACCCATTCCTTTATCTTCAACATGTATAAGTATCCCCTTGTTCATATTTTCCGTTTCAATTGTAATATGTGGTGATTCAGAGGAGTACTTTATCGCATTATCAAGCAAATTAAATACCAAATTGGTAAGATGTACTTTATCGGCTTCCAAAAAGCTGAATTCGGCATTAAGCTTTGTAAAGATCTTTCCATGACGGGTTTTTAACTGCAGATCGATTTTGTGAATTGCATCTTCAATTACATCATGCAAATTAAACCCTACTTTATTTAAACGTAATTTACCTTTTTCTAATTGTGCAGTTTGAAGAACCTTCTCGGTCATCATTCCCAATCGCTGATTCTCCTCATTGATTACCCTGATATAACTTTGGTAAAGTGTTTCAGATTTTTGCACATCCTTATCACTGAGCGCCTGACAAGCAAGAGAAATTGTAGATATTGGCGTTTTCAGTTCATGGGTCATATTGTTAATGAAATCATTCTTTATCAAAGATAGTTTTTTCTGACGAATAATAGTAATGATAGTATAAGTAAATGAACTGATTATGACCAGAATAAACAAGGTTGATGCAAGTGTCATAATATTCATCTGGGTAATCAGGTAAGTTTTTTGATTGGGGAAAAACAAGAATAAATATTCCTGACTCCTGAAAACATCATTGGGATATAAGCTAAAAATATAACTGGACTGCATTAGTTCACGCGGGTAACTTCCGGTCTTTTGAGCCAGTAATGTATTATACACAGGATCATATATGCCAAACTCATATTCAGTTTTTATTCCCTGCCGATCAAGTTCCCTGCCAATAAGCGAGTCAAGCAATTGCTTACTTTCATCTGATGAAGGACTGTAAAACGAATTATTAGAAAACAAATCATCAAAAAAATCATTCACAAACTTTGTGCGTTGAAAAAATTCAATAAATGCATCAGATGAAGGATTTGACATTTCACTCCGGACTGCATAACCCCGATCTCTTAAATCACCGCGTCTTTGAAAAATCGTTGTATCAAAAGAATTAATTGAACGTCTTTCAAAAAAGGGATCATTGGAAAGCAATTGCTGATCATCTTGCCAGCCTGGCAGTTGATCATCGATTGTGCGTCTGTCGTTCTCCATTGACAGTAATACTTCGGCATAATACTGGCGGTTTATGGAATCCAGAACGTCAAAAAAACGGTCTACTTTACGGTCCCTTTCCTGCTGTTGTAAAATGGCATTGGCCATTTCAATTTTATTATATTTATGAATGGCTGATGTTAATGCTTCACTTACACCCCTGTTAAAGTTTGACTCCTTTACAGATAAGGCATTGCTGATCCAATACAACTGCATACCCACCAAGCCAATAAGTGAGATGGTAATAAGAACTATTACAAATATGATGACATTCTTTTTCATAAACTTACGAAAACATATAATGCATAAAATTTAAGCAATATGTAAATGTACAAACAGTAAAAATTAATGTTTTGATTTTAACAAAATTTAATTGGGTTAGTGTTTAATTTGTTTAAAAATAGCTACTTACCAAAATAAAAACATAAGTTGCATTGTATGTAAATATATGCTTAACAGAAATTAACACCCATTAACTTTTTTTTTACCAAGGCGTAACCAAAGTTAGCTTACATTTGTGTCAAGGCAAACAAACATGAAAATACCAATAGTTCTCATTGGTTTTTTACAGTGTATTAGTTTTTGTGGTTATTTAATTGTGGATTGAAGCCGGCTGGAGTGGTTACCAGCCGGTTTTTTTATTTTCTTTTTTTTGTCATTTGATAAGGTTTGCCTCAATCCTGCTTAAAATACTTTTGTTTCACTTTACTTTCCGGGTTGTAATCACTCATTTACATCATTGTTTTTTACAACGAAGATTACTTTAACATTATTTTCAATTTGTAATAAATACAATTTAATAATTGTTACTATCTTTGTGTAAATTTAAATATTATGAAATCAGTTCAGGATATAGTTACCGAAATACAGGATGCGGGTTTAAAAGTTACACCACAAAGAGTGGCGGTTATACAAGCCTTATACAAACTTAATCATCCCAGGGCCGAAGAAATCTATAAAGAAGTTTCTCAAAATATTCCCGGATTGTCACCAACTACAGTTTATAATGTTTTGGATGCTTTGGTTGAAAAAGATATAATCAAAAGAGTAAAAACCGAAAAGGGGGTTATGCGTTATGACGCTGTGCCCGATCATCATCATCACATGTATTGCATAACAACCGATCGTGTTGAAGACTTTTTTGATCCTGAGCTGGATAATTTACTGCAAAACTACTTCGAAAAAAAACAACTAAAAGGATTCAAACTTGAAGACATCAAGTTGCAACTGATGGGTAAGTTTGAATAATACTCAAATAATTAATTACATAATAATCTTAAAAATTGAACAGATATGACACAAACAAATCAAATCGGATTACAAGATAAACAGGTAAAAGAACTGATTGAAAAACTCAATGACTTATTGGCAAATTACCAGGTTTTCTACCAGAATACCCGTGGTTTTCACTGGAATATCAAAGGGCATAAGTTTTTTGAACTTCACGTAAAGTTTGAAGAATTGTATGACGATCTTCATGCAAAAATTGATGAAATTGCTGAACGTATTCTTACCCTGGGTGGAACACCTTTACACACCTTCGAAGATTACCTGAATATATCAGAAGTGAAAGCAATTAAAAATGCTTCGGAAGATGTAGCTTGCGTGCAGGGTATCCTGGATGCATTCAGTGTTTTATTGAAAAAGCAAAGAGTAATACTTGATTTATCTGACCAAATGGATGATGAAGGTACCAACGCAATGGCAAGTGATTATATCCGTGAGCAGGAAAAACTTGTATGGATGTACTCATCATGGTTAAATAACTAAAGTTTGGTTTTGTTTTTTTAATCAGACCTTTTTTGAAGGTCAAATTTTAAAGAGGCTGTCTTTTATAAAACAGCCTCTTTTATTATTTTATTACTATTCGATTTTCCTTGTGAAACTATTTTTACCTTTATCAAAAAAACTTATACGCATAAAATGAGTAATAATGTTGTTGTAAAGAAAGCTTCAGGAGAGAAAGAAGCTTTTGACCCGGATAAACTCAGAAACTCGATGAAAAGAGCCGGCACTCCCGATGATATCACTGATCAGATCATTGATGAAATATTGCCACAATTACAAGATGGTATGACCACCAAAGAGATTTATAAAAAGGCTTTTGGTATGCTTCGAAAACGCAGACGTGCCAATGCAGCCCGATACAGCTTAAAAAAAGCGATTATGGAACTGGGGCCCACCGGATATCCGTTTGAACATTTCGTAGCCCAGGTATTGGCGCATAATGGTTTTCATGTTGATGTGGGGCAGGTACTGCAGGGTAAGTGTGTAACCCATGAAATTGATGTAATTGCCACATCCAATAACACCCAATACCTGGTTGAATGCAAGTATTATAACAGTCAGGGAAAATATGCAAATGTAAGAGTACCTCTTTACATAAGGTCGAGAGTTAATGATATCGTGGAATACAGGGAAAAACTACATGAATTTAAAGATATGCGTTTTTTTGGATGGGTTGTTACCAATACCCGATTCACTGAAGATGCGATGAATTATGGCCGTTGCGCCGGCCTGAATATGTTGAGCTGGAATATACCCCGGGGTAAAGGTCTCAAAGACATGGTTGAAAAGGCAGGGGTTTATCCTGTAACAGTAATTACAAACCTGAATAAGAAACAAAAGGAATATATCCTTTCAAAGGATATTGTCCTTTGCAAACAACTCAGAGAGAATATAGAAATTCTCCATGAGGTGGGATTTACAGATAAAAGCCTTAAAAAGGTAGTTGATGAAATTGATGAACTGCTTAATTCAAAGGATTAGCAGTCATTCTGGCCTTAAATGTTAAAACAACGGTAAAATCAACAGGTGCTTCATTCACCTGGCCCGAAGTTTTTATACCAAAAGTATGTGGCGGATCTTCAATTAACCCGGCAAGTTTTAAAATACCCTCATCATGAACATCCAAAACAGTAGGATTATTAACCAGATCAGAAAGGTTAATGTCTTCAAGCTCAACAATAAGTTTTTCATCTGATCCGTCGGAATTGGCTGAATATACATCAAAATGTATTAATGTTTGCTCATCTGATCCGTTATGATTCTTCAAACGATATTTTACCTCAAGAACTTCTATTTTTTTGATCTTTGAACCATACTGCTCAATCAGGGTTTCCTTTTCCGACAGGTTTACAGAAGCAAATTCATCGAAAGAATCATCACTTCCGGTGATGGCAAATTCATGTTCAAAAGTGAAGTTTTCCGTGATATCAAAGATATCTTTATCGCAACCGTTAAACAAAAAAAGGCTTGCAATTAAAAAAAATGAAAGTAATGCTGTTGTTTTCATGACAGGAAAGTTTGGTTTGCTTTTTTATGCAAATTTAACTATTCCCTCCATATAATGCAATTTTTTTTCGCCTTATCAAATAATATTTATGTATAAATTAACCTTCGGCATAGATGCCACACGTTTTGGATGGGTTGGGGCAGGTATTGGTAAAAACACAGGAGAGATCTACTTTAATCAAAAGTTTGCTGATCTCATAAAAAAAATTTCATCACCATCAAGGATCCTGGTTGATATGCCCATTGGACTTTCTGACAAAAATATTGCATTTTATCCGCAACGTCCCTGTGATACAGCAGCCCGGAAGTTGTTGGGGAAAAAACATTCGTCCATTTTCAGTCCGCCTTGCATAGAAGCTCTTTACAAGAATAATTATGCCGATGCAAGCAGGATTAATTTTGAAGTGTTGGGTAAAAAACTATCCAAACAAAGCTGGAATATCATTCCTAAAATCAGGGAAGTAAATGCTTTTCTACATTTACACCCGGAGTGGCGGGGAAGAATTCTTGAATCGCACCCCGAATTGGCATTTCAATACCTGAATGATAACCAAAACCTGCTGCATTCCAAAAAGACAAAAGAGGGCATAACAGAAAGGGTTCAAATTCTTAAAAAGCATTATCCTGCTGCAAAAAGTATATTTCATACTTTCCTTGATGTTAATGCACTCCAGAAAAAGGCAAATAAAGATGATATTGCCGATGCTCTTAGCCTGGCAGTGTTGAACTATACACGTGGAGAAAAGCTCCGGAATATTTCTGACAAATATCCTGAAGACAGCCTTGGGAACAGAATGGGGATATGGTTATAAAAGATTTACAACTCTCCTCTTCTTTTGATCAATGTCTCCTTGATTTCCCGGGCTCTGTCCTCGGTAAGGTCATACTTCCACATCACCAAAATGGCTATTCCGGCAGTAACAGCCGGAATAAGTATATCAGCAAGCCGCAAACGTGTAAGTGTTTCTGCTGTTTGTACTGCTGCATTCTGGTCAAAGCCAACGAGCTTCAATACCAGTCCGCCAAGCACCAATGCCAATGCCTGCCCAAGCTTAACCATCCACCAGTAGATAGCACCAAACGTGCCCTCTTTCCTGGGCATTCCATTTTTATACTCATCCAGATCGCAAACATCTGCTGTCATACTCATCATCAGGGTGA
>SLOJ01000051.1 GCA_007132585.1 Bacteroidales bacterium
AAGGAGTAACTATTTTATCGGCATGGAATAACGGGCTCTGACCCACATAAAGATCATGGTTGTTCCAGGGGTAGCTTTCGGCAGAAGCTTCAGAACTATAGGCATATCCCCAGTATCCTTCGCCCCAGTAGCTTGAAATGGAGCTAATCCCCGCATGTGAAATGGCAGCAGCAAATATATCTGTGCGGGTCATAAGAAGCATGGTCATAAAACCACCGTATGATGCACCTGCGCAGCCGACTTTGTCGGGGTTGGTGTATGAATGCGATTCCAGGAATTTTTGAGTCCCTTCAATGATCTCATCAGCAACGGTAGTTCCCCAGTTATTTACATGTGCGGCTGAAAACTCCTGACCGAAACCGGTAGCTCCGCTGGGTTGTAATACATAAACAATATAGCCACTACCTGCCCATAAGTTGAATGGATATCTTCCGCCAAAAGTACGGCCCACAGGCGTTGTACCGGCATAGTAATATACAATGACCGGGTATTTGCTTTCTTCATCAAAATCCGGAGGATAATAAACCCTGCCTTTTACTTCCACTCCTGTTGAAGCAGTGAAGTCCCAGTTTTTTATTTCGCCGAATTCCACATGATTATATATTTCGGCTTCAGTATCTTCCAGTACAGTTTTTCGCATATTTCGCAGATTCAGTGCATAATGCCTTGAAGGTGCATTGGTTTGTGAAGCACTTATTATGGCCAAATGGGCGTTAGCTGCAAAACTGGCTGATGAAATATAATCCAGTTCAAGTTCTACCTTACTGATCCTATCGCGGCGTACATCGTATCGGAATAATCTGCGGAAGTCTTCATCAACGGTAACTATATAAATCATATTATCGGGCTTGTGCCAGTAAACTGAAACTACTGAAGGGTCAAAGTTGCGGGTAAATGCATTCACAGATCCATCCTGCAGGTTGTAAATAAAAGCCTGTGTATCGTAGTTGTTGGGTATGGTGCCCTCTGGTACATTCAGGCCTGCATCATCAAAAGATGACGGGCCACCTGTTGCCAGCAGATAATTTCCATCAGGCGAAAATTTTGCCCTAACTCCCCGGCTTTCATCCATCCAGAGTGTGTCAAGATTAAGATTAATAAGATTGAGTATAAACATATTTTGTTTTGAAAATGGCCGCTCGGTGTAATCAGGGTAGCTCTGGCTGAAAAGGATACGCTTACTGTCAGGACTGATATCCTGCAAAGAAGTAGTTAAGTTTCCAAAAGTCAGCCTTTTATGAATACCCGACTCGATATTAAATTTATAAAGAAAGCTTCTGTGTCTGAAATGGCCTTGCCTGTCCTGCATGCCTATAACACGTCGAATATCAGTATCGGTGCTGCTGCCTTCTTCACGCAAAGTATAAATGATAAAGCTTTCATCAGGAGCCCAGGTGTAACCGCTGAAGTTTTCCATTTCGTCCATAACTTCAGTAATTTCTCCACTTTCTATATCATGCAGGTAAAATGTAGCTTTTCCGCCGCGTGTATTTACGTAAGATATTCGATTGCTGTTGGGTAACCAGTTCATTCTTGAAACCTGCGCATGACGGAAGCTATGTATCAGTTTGCGGTCTTCTGTGCGTCTGATCTCTGTCCATCTCTCACTCTGATCAGATTGTAAAGCCCTGCTGAAACTTACAGAGTAATAATTGCCATCATGGGAAGGTTCTATTCCTGATATTTTTATACCATCAAGAATGTGATCAATGTTTTTCCGGTTCACCGGGGAAAGGGAAATATCCAGGTCAGAAAGTGTCCAGGGGTCTTTGATTTCCAGGTTGGCCATTACTTTCCAGTCGAGTGGGGCATCCGCAGGTTTCAGGGTTTTTATGACCAGCAGGTGTTTGCCTCTTTCCAGTTTAAGGTCCTTACTTACACGGCCTACCGTCCCCTCATCAGTTTCAGTGGAGTTTTTGGTGCCGATCAATTCACCATTGAGCCATGCCCTTAGCATGTGGGGGCTTTTAATCTCAAGGGCAGTGTTGATCCATTGATCTGCCCAAATATAGGTTGCCAGGTAGGCAATTTCAGGATTTTCGGACTCTTTGGCATCAAGGAATACATAGCCGTTGCTATCGGTAAAATCGCTCTCCCACTGTAATGTATTGCCTTTTGTTTGTGACAGAACTTTACCAATCTCCGGGAAGAGATCTTGCAGGTTGATATGATCAAACTCCAGCAGATTCTTTAATTCAAAAGTTTTGCCTTTGGTATTCTCAGTATCATAGAACACCGGAAATGAAACTTCATGCGATTGGGTTTTCATCCATTGCGAAATCACCAGTTTGTCACTTTTGTCATTTGCCCGGGTGATAGCAGCAATGCATAAAAACAACGTAAAAACGGATACAAATTTCTTCATGTTTTTTTAGCTTATTGTTATGTGATTTTTTTTGCCGGTAAATTTAGGCTTTTTGATATAATTGAGAGGGTTAAAATATACGATTTAGAAAATATTAGTAATTTTGCCACCAGTTTTAACTGCTTATTTTTCAATAAAATAAAAATATTTACACGCATATGGAAAGAGATCAAAAGATTTTTGACCTGATTGAACAGGAAAAACAACGCCAGATGCATGGTGTTGAACTCATTGCCTCAGAAAACTTCGTAAGCGAACAGGTAATGGAAGCCATGGGGAGTGTTTTAACCAACAAGTATGCTGAAGGCTATCCCGGCAAACGTTATTATGGTGGTTGCCAAATTGTTGACCAGACTGAGCAACTTGCCATTGACCGTGCAAAGGAACTTTTTGGTGCCGAGTGGGCAAATGTACAACCCCATAGTGGTGCCCAGGCCAATGCTGCTGTGTTTCTGGCATGCCTGAACCCCGGCGAAACGTTTATGGGTCTTGACCTGAGTCACGGCGGTCACCTTTCGCATGGAGCTCCTGTTAACCTTTCAGGTATTCTTTATCGCCCGGTTGCATATACGGTAAAGGAAGAAGACGGGCAGATTGATTACGATGAAATGGAAAAAACGGCCATCAAAGAGAAACCCAAAATGATTGTTGCCGGAGCTTCGGCATATCCGCGTGACTGGGATTATGCCCGTATGAGAGAGAT
>SLOJ01000193.1 GCA_007132585.1 Bacteroidales bacterium
AAAAGAAGACCGAAGCCGAAAAGAAAATTACCCGCAAGGTGTTTTCTGCCCGGGGCGGACTATCCAACCTGGTAAATGCTCTGTATGAAAATGCAGGTAAGGAAAACTTTAGTTTCAATGCAGTTAATTTGCAGGTTGTACCGGAAAAGGAAGGCTATAAAGTGAGCTGGCAGGCAAATGGTGAACGGCAGGATGTCATTGCCCAAAATATAGTTTTTACGGGCGGCTCTTTTGAGTTAGCTAAGGTTTTTCACTTCATTGAAAAGGAAAGTCTGGAAAAGATCACCCGGCTCAGGTACGCCAAAATTGTGGAAGTTACCTTGGGCTTCAAAACCTGGAATGGGATTCAACTGGATGGCTTCGGCGGATTGATACCATCCAAAGAAAAACGCGATGTGCTGGGGGTACTTTACATGTCGACACTCTTTGAAAACCGTGCACCCGAAGGCGGAGCGCTGCTAACGATTTTTATGGGCGGTATAAGAAATGAAAAAATGGCCACAGAGTCCGATGACAAGATTAAGGAGGTGGTAGAAAGAGAGATCACCGATTTAATGCAACTGCCGGAATTTGAACCCGATCTTTTCAAAATTACCCGCTACGACTATGCCATTCCACAGTACGAGGTAAACAGCGGAGAGCGGTTTGAAACCATTGCCCGCATTGAAAGCCAATACCCCGGATTGATCCTGGGCGGCAACATGCGCGACGGCATTGGCATGGCCGACAGGGCCAAACAAGGAAAAATACTTGCTGAACAGGTAATAAACTCCAGACTATGAAAAAAACTGCAGTCATACTATCCAATACCGGTACTCCCCAGGGCACATCGGTGCCGGCCGTAAGAAGATACCTGAAGGAGTTTCTGGGCGACGGCCGGGTTATCACCATGCCCGGCCTTCTTCGGAAGCTTTTGGTTAACGGAATCATTGTCCCTTTCAGGGCTCCGAAATCGGCGAAGCTTTACGAAAAAGTCTGGACGGCTGTGGGTTCTCCCCTGCTGGTACATTCCCAGAAGTTGCAGAATAAGCTGCAGGCAAAGCTGGGTGATGAATATGAGGTAATGCTGGGTATGCGTTACGGAAATCCGTCGTTGAAAAGTGCCTTACAAAAGGTTCGGAGAAACAACATTGAGGAAGTAATTCTTTTGCCTATGTTTCCGCAGTATGCATCATCCACCACAGGTACCATTAAGGAACTGGCACACCAGGAACTTGCAGACTGGAACAACATACCTGCCCTGAAAACCATCGGGCAGTTTTACCATGAAGCGGGACTTATTGCATGTTTTGCCACAAACATTGGGAAAAAAAATCCACAGGAATACGATCACATCATCTTCAGCTACCATGGTCTGCCTTTGCGACATGTAAATGCCACCCACCAGGGGAAAGATTGCAGCCATTTTAACTGCACCACCGAGGTGAATGAGCACAATGCATTCTGTTACCGTGCTGCCTGTTATGCCACCACACGTTTACTGGTGGAAAAGCTGGATTTACAACCCGAAAAGTATACCGTATGTTTTCAGTCGAGATTTTCCCGAAGCTGGTTATCTCCTTTTGCCGATGAAGTAATAAAAAAGAAAGCAAAGCAAGGTGTAAAAAAGCTGCTGGTGGTCAGTCCGTCATTTGTTACCGATTGCCTTGAAACCATTATGGAGATCGGGCATGAGTACAAAGAACTGTTCCTGGATAATGGCGGTGAAAAGTTTGACTGGGTGCCATCATTGAATGATAATGATCAATGGGTAGAATTTCTTGCAGACAAGGTAAATGGGGTATAATATTTGCACGCACTACCATGATCAAATGATAGCAGAAAGTTGTTATAGTACTGCTTGCAGTTAATCGGCAAAATTGAAAAGAAATGTTAGCAGACAAGCAAACAGATCTCTCGCTATGCTCGAAATGACAAGCGTAAGTGAGTTTATAATTCCCTGTCATCTCGACCGAAGGGAGAGAACTAAAAATTTTAATCAAACTCAATAAAATTACAATACAACCATGAAATTTCTCAAAAAAAGCATTCTTAACGCCATTCTAAATAAACAAACCCTGGTTGTGCCGGCGATCATGGGAATATTGCTCTTCATTTCTTCCTGCAGCCCTACAAGTATGTCAATGATACAAAAAAAGAGTTACCACGTTGATGACAGATCCTGGCAGGAAGACTCCCTGCAAGGTTATGTATTTGTCCCCAACAGCAGGGTTCTTGTGCGAACCATACACAATGAGGATAGCATATTTATTGAGATAAGAACCCGCGACAGCCTGAGTATGCGCAGCATACTTACCAACGGGCTTTCGGTTTGGATTGATCCGGAGGCAAAACAAAATGAAAAATATGGCATAAGTATTCCGGCAGCAAGGGCTGAAATGATGCGCAGACGAGAAGAGACTTTGCAGAGAATGCGACAAACAGGAGATACCCTGCAACCTATCAGGTTTGACTATACAGCATGGGCAAAATCTGTAAATGAAAGCAGAGCTGTTATAACCGACAAACAAGGGACACGATTTGATGAATCGGATCAGGTAGTTTTAAGATATTCGGCATTTGAGGGTTTGGTTTATCATATACGCTTTGGTTTTTCACAAGCCGGAATTGATCAGGAAGAAACGAACAAATTTAGTCTGGGCGTCATTTCCGAAAGACACCAGGCACGGATGCAAAATGCCGGCCAGGGCCAGATGGGCGGATCTACCGATATGTATGGAAGACCAAGACAGCAGCCTGCAACAAGAGAGGAAAGGCCTGAAAGACTGGGACTGATTCCGGTAAAAGGATGGATTGTTTTTACTCTTGAAGATGATAAACCTGCTTCTTAGCGTGAGAATACGACTTTAAGCCAAGCTACACGACCCGGAAAGATAATAATGCTATCTGTTGCCCAGCTGATATTTCAGAGATAATCCCGCCATTCCGATTTTCAGATCGAAACTGGTTACATTATACATAGGGTACTTTATATAGGGCTCAATGATCATATTGTAGTTTTCCCGTTTTACCACATAACCGGCAGAAAGATTCAGAAACC
>SLOJ01000234.1 GCA_007132585.1 Bacteroidales bacterium
AAACTGCTTTTTAATGCGGAAACCAATACCATCATCACGCTTGTATCGCTCGACCGGTCACTGCTAAATACAAAGGCGCGGGTAAGTCTTATCGGCCAGATTTATGAAACTGCTTCGGCTTATGAAGAGGAAACCGGTATAAATATTCATTACAGTGGATTGCCGTATATAAGAACCCGCACTGCAGAAAAAATAGAAAGTGAGTTGAAACTATTTATTTTTCTGGCTCTTATGATTGCATCACTGGCCCTTTTTGCCTTCTTCAGAAGCTTTAAGGCAGTATTCTTTTCGGTGCTTATTGTTATTATTAGCGTAATTTGGGCACTTGGGCTGGTTTCTTTAATGGGGTATGAAATAACTATTCTTACCGGTATATTGCCTCCCTTGCTTATCATTATTGGTGTTGAGAACTGTATTTTCCTGTTAAACAAATACCATCAGGAGTATAAGAGTCATGGAAATAAAATCAAGGCACTGGTACGGGTTGTGCAGCGTATAGGAAAGGCCACAATGCTTACCAATGCAACTACAGCTGTAGGTTTTGCTACCTTTATCATTACAGGGAATACACTCCTTGTGGAGTTTGGGATTGTTGCAGCAATTAATATTCTTTTTGTTTTCCTGCTTACCATTTTTCTTATACCGGTATTCTTCAGTTATCTTGCTCCACCTCAGCTTAAGCACATCAGTCATCTGGATAACCGGTTTGTGAGAAATGCCATAAAAAGGGTAATTAATACAGCAATGTTCAAGCGCAGAAGGGTGTATTTTATTTTTTCCTTACTTTTTATCACAGGGGTCTGGGGTATTAGCAAACTGCATACTTCCGGCAGTGTGGTAGATGATATACCTCATCGCGATCCAATATATAAGGATTTGAAATTTTTCGAAGAAAATATCAATGGCATCCTTCCACTGGAGATTGTTATTGAAACCCAAAGGGCAAATGGAGTAATGCATCCAAGTATTTTGGCTGCCATTGATGAACTTCAGCAGGAACTGGCCAAACAACCCGAATTGTCGCGACCATTATCCATAGCTGAAGTGATGAAATTCGCCAAGCAGGCATTTTACCGGGGTAATCCGGAAATGTACGAGTTGCCCAACAGGCATGAAAGAAATTTTATTATGTCCTATTTGCCTTCAGGAGCAGAGATGAATGAGTCTGTTGTTAACTCTTTGGTTGATAGCAATATGCAGAAAACGCGCCTGAGTGTGCAAATGGCAAATATAGGTACACGAGAAATCCAGCAATTGCAGGATGATATTCAGCCGGCTATCGACTCCATCTTTGATCCGGAAGCTACCCATGTATATATGACAGGTGCCAGTGTTGTGTTTTTGAAGGGATCGGGTTACCTGGTAAAAAATCTGCTTACCAGTTTAATTTTTGCAATTATCATCATTTCTCTTTTGATGGCTTTGCTGTTCAATCATACCCGGATGATACTTATTTCGATAATTGCAAATTTATTTCCTCAGTTGCTTACAGCAGCACTCATGGGTTACCTCGGGGTACCCATAAAACCTTCAACCATTCTGGTATTTAGCATAGCTCTGGGAATATCGGTTGATAATTCCATTCATTTCCTGGCCAAATTTAAACAGGAACTGGCTCTGAACAATTCTAACATCAAACATGCAGTATTAACGGCTCTTCGTGAGAGCGGGGTAAGCATGGTGTATACTTTTGTGGTGCTATTTTTCGGATTCATCATTTTTACTGCATCATCGTTTGGGGGCACCCAGGCACTGGGTTATCTTATTGCTTTTACTCTCCTTGTAGCGCTGGTATCCAACCTGTATCTTATGCCATCCATACTTTTATCGGTGCATAAAAGAATTTTGATTAAAGACTTTCGTTCGGAAATGCAACAAAGTGTAAATGTTAATGATAATGGTGGTTCTTATAAGCAAAAAGAAGACACTGAAGTAACCGAATTGCAGAAATAATTTTTTTTAAATTAATTTGTCATTTTCTTTTTAGTTGTATATTACCATATTAATTCTTCCTTATTTCTTTCATCAGAATAATTTTACATCCCATATAATTTTTGTCATAATCCGTAATTATTTTAACTTTACGGCCTTACAGAAACCGGTATATTAGCTCGTGATCCTGCTTTGGGATATGCTAACCGTTGAATATCTGAAATTACCGGAAAGTAATAAAAACGAATTAAAAGAATTATTGTGTTATGAAGGGAATTATTCTGGCGGGAGGATCGGGCACAAGGCTTTATCCCATAACATTGGCAATGAGTAAACAACTTATGCCGGTTTTTGATAAACCGATGATTTATTATCCCTTGTCGGTATTAATGATGGCTGGCATCAGAGATATATTAATCATTTCAACCCCGCATGATCTGCCCCATTTTGAAAGATTGTTGGGCGATGGCAGTCGTTTGGGATGCAGCTTCAGTTATGCTGAACAAGCCGTTCCTAATGGTTTGGCCCAGGCCTTCGTTATTGGCAAGGACTTTATTGGAAATGACAAGGTAGCCCTGATTTTGGGCGACAATATTTTTTACAGCAATGGATTGCAACGACTTCTGCAGGAAAACAATGACCCCGATGGAGGAGTCGTATTTGCTTACCATGTTTCAGATCCCTGGCGATATGGTGTGGTTGAGTTTGATAAAGATCTGAAAGCTATATCCATTGAAGAGAAACCTGAAAAACCCCGGTCAAATTTTGCTGTTCCCGGCCTGTATTTTTATGACAATTCGGTTGTGGAAGTTGCCGCAAACATTAAACCCTCAAAAAGAGGAGAATATGAAATAACCGATGTAAACAAGCATTATCTCGAACATGGCAAACTCAAAGTAGGCATCCTGAACCGTGGAACCGCATGGCTTGATACCGGAACTTTTGATTCACTCATACAGGCAGGGCAGTTTGTGCAGGTAATTGAAGAACGTCAGGGATTAAAGATCGGTTGTATTGAAGAAATTGCATACCGGTTAAAATTCATTGACAGGGAGAAACTTGAAGAGATAGCACGGCCACT
>SLOJ01000218.1 GCA_007132585.1 Bacteroidales bacterium
GGGTAGCCAGGTTGATGTTTCATTGATTGGTGAGCAGATCATTCCGGCAACTGTGTTGTCATTATTTGTATTGATAGGGAACCCCATAATTGTTATGATCATACTTGGATTGATGGGGTACAGAAAGAGAACAGGGTTCCTTGCCGGGCTTAATGTTGCTCAGATATCAGAATTTTCACTTATTTTAGCTGCACTTGGATTATCAATGGGACAGATCGATGAAGAAACCCTGGGTCTTATTACACTTGTTGGTTTGATTACCATAGGTATCTCAACTTACCTTATTATGTATTCCCATCAGATTTATGAGTATGTAGCTCCTGCTCTTGGGTTTTTCGAAAAGAAAAATCCTTATCGTGAAGTGGGAGGAGATAAGGTAAAGAAAGAGAAATTTGATGTGATTATTTTTGGTCTGGGTATGTACGGAAACAATATAGCAAGCAGTTTGGAAGAAAATGGTTTCAAGGTGTTTGGGGTAGATTTTGATCCCCGGGCTGTTAAACGCTGGAACCGAAAAGGCAGGCCTGCACAATACGGTGATGCCGATGACCCTGAACTTATGGAGATCCTGCCTGGTGATACGCAATGCATGATATCAACTCTTCCTGATAAGCAGATAAACCTTGCGTTGATTAAATATCTGAAGGAGTTCAACTATAAAGGAAAAATTGCAGTTACTTCATATTATGGCCGAACTGCCAAAGAACTTGAACTGGCCGGTGCTGATCTGATTTTACTCCCCTTTGTTGATGCATCGGAGAATATTGTGGAAAAGTTGAAAAGTTTAAAGATTTAAAGGTTTAAAGGTTGATGGGTAATGGTGATCAGAGATTAGTTATATCTAAAAAGACACTCCGGTAACTCAGCGCCTTAGCGTCTCCGCGGTGAAAAAACCCAATCCCAAATCGCTTTCAGCTCTCGGGATCTGCGCTTCGCTCCGATAACTTAATAATCCAAAAACCTTAACCCTAAAGTTTATCCTTAAACAACTTTCTTAACTTACTCATTTTGGGGCTTATTACAAAAGTACAATAAGGCTGATTGGGGTTGTTTGCGTAGTAATTTTGATGGTAATCCTCAGCCCTGTAAAATTCCTGTAAAGGAGATACTTGCGTTACCAGCGGATCACTCCATAAGTCGGAGCGATCAATTTCTTCAAAAACTTCGCGTGCAACTTTTTCCTGTTCATCACTGTGGTAAAAAATTACCGAACGGTATTGTGTGCCCACATCAGCTCCCTGCCGGTTCAATGTTGTGGGATCGTGAAGGTGGAAAAAGATCGTAAGTATATCACGATAGCTTATGACTTCGGGGTCAAACTGCAATTGCACCACCTCGGCATGACCTGTCCTTCCTGAAGTAACTTCGCGGTATGTTGGGTTTTTAATGGTACCGCCGCTGTATCCACTAATGGCAGCATTTATTCCTCTGACCTCTGAAAAAACCGCTTCCAGGCACCAGAAACACCCCCCGCCAAGGGTAGCAAATTCAAAATTTTTATCCATGTTAATATCCATTGTTTCCTGTTTTTTTTCTGCCGGGCTGTTACAGGATGCTACTGCAACAAATAAAAGCGGCAATATAAGTTGAATTATTGTTTTCATAATGTATTTTACTTGCAATAACATAAATCTGTTGTGTAAAGTTCAGGTGCAGTTATCAAAATAAATGCTAATAAACCTATCTTTGCCTGAAAGTAATGGTATGGAGATTCTGCTTACTATCACATACTTCATGTTGTTTTGCCTGATGCTGTACAAAATACCTTTTTTTAGGCATATACCCGGTATTTCTTTCAGTTTGCTTGCACTTTTCTTTGCATTAAAGGTAATGGCAGGAATATCAATGATCATGGTCTATACCTGGCATTATGATCTTGAAATTGCCGATTTTCATAAGTACTTCAAGGATGGCATGGTTATGTATGGGGCAGCAATAGAGAACCCTGTTGATTTCTTAAGAATGTTGACCGGAATTCAGTCGTCGGCTGATCACTTATTTCCGTATTATGAAAAGATGAACTATTGGTTCCGGCCCTGGGAATCACCGGTTTACAATGATAACAGACTGGTTATCAGATTTAATGCCCTGGTGGGTATATTTTCTTTCGGGTATCTTCATGTGCACAATATTTTTATCAATTTTATATCACTAAGTGGGTTGGTGGCCATTTACCGGTTTATGCTCAGGTATAGCGATACATCACGTATAAACTGGCTGCCATGGGGTGTTTTCCTTTTCCCCGGATTATTGTTCTGGGGTTCAGGCATACTAAAGGAAGGGTTGCTGATATTTTCTTTCGGTTTCTGGGTGTATTATTCTGACAAGTTGATAAACCAGTCAGGTTCTGTTTTAAGAAATATTCCTTACCTGGCATTCTTCAGTTTATTGCTGTTTTTACTTAAACCTTACACACTGGCAATATGGCTGCCCTGTGCAATTTCTTTTTATGCGAGTCGTAAATACAAAGTATCGCACATATTGTTTTCTTATGCCTTCGTAATCTCAGTGTTTACTTTGTTTATGTTTCTTACAAAATGGATTGCTTTCATACCCGATCTTGCTGAGATCATCGCACGAAAGCAAAATGATTTTGTAGAACATGCTTTGGCTTTGGATGCCGGAAGTATTATTCATACCCGTTATCTTGAAGCCGGGTTCTGGTCATTTTTTTCTGAATTCTGGATAGGTTTATTTAACACTCTTTTCAGGCCACACCCCCTGGAAACTCATTCTGTTTTAGTGGGATTTGCTGCCCTTGAGAACCTTATCATCTGGAGTTTGGTTATTTATGCATTGATATATACAGATAAAAAGTGTATTCAAAAAAATCGTGTTTTCTGGCTGGCACTTAGCTTTTCGTTGCTTTTGATGGGGTTTGTAGGTATGGTAACTCCACTGCATGGGGCTATCGTAAGGTATAAAATTCCGGCACTTCCCTTTTTATGGCTGGCATGGGTTCATATAGCCAGATTACCGGTTATAAAAAAGATTTCTTTCCCAAAAGCATAATTTTTTCATTCGGGGGTTAAAACCTTTTTTAATTTCGACCGTATACAAAATCCAGAACATATAAAGCAGGATACTAACCTAAATTTACTATGTCATTATCAGATTCAGAAATTGTTTTTATTACAGGTGCCAGCAGTGGTATTGGTGAAGCATGTGCGATAAAATTTGCCAGGGAAGGATATAGCCTGATCATTAATGGCCGGCGAAAAGACAGGATTGATCAGCTTGCATCAAAACTTGAAAAAGATTATAAGGTAAATGTAAAAGCCCTGGTATTTGATGTGCGCGATAAGGAAAGTGTTAATCATCAGATTTCATCTTTACCGGAAGAATGGACAGCAATTGATATTTTAATTAATAATGCCGGGCTGGCTTTAGGATTATCAGATATACACGAGGGAGATACCCGTGACTGGGAGCAAATGATTGATACCAATGTTAAGGGCTTGTTATATGTAAGTAAAGCTGTTATTCCGAAAATGATCAGCCGGGGTAAAGGACAAATCATCAATATTGGCAGTATTGCTGCCAAAGAAACTTATCTGAAGGGAAATGTGTACTGCGCAACCAAGCATGCGGTCGAAAGCCTGAGCCAGGCCATGCGTATGGAGTTATTACCCCACAATATCAGGGTAAGCCTGGTTAACCCGGGAGCAGTTAATACTGAATTTTCTCAGGTGCGCTTTAAGGGAGATAAAAATAAGGCCGAAAACGTATATAAAGGCTACAAACCCCTTGGCGGAGAAGATATAGCAGAATGTGTTTATTTTTGTACCAGGCTGCCAGATCATGTTAACATCAATGATATGCTTATTATGCCTGCTGCACAAGCTACGGCAACAATATTTAACAAACAATGATCTTGATATATGATGTAAATGAAAATGTTGCAAAGAATTTTTTGCATATTTAAGAAAGTTATCGTTATTTTGCTGTATAATATCCCTTAATTTTTTGTGATAACGGATATTTTATATTAGAACCCAAAACCAAAACGAAATAAAATGGCAAATACAATACAAGTAGTAATTGTTGACGACCATAAACTGGTTACAGATTGTATCGGTTTATTCCTTAAGGGAGCAAGGGATATTAAAGTAGTAGGTGTGGCGCATAGTGGTAAAGATGCGCTTGATATGCTTACTACCACTACCCCTGAAGTGATTTTACTGGATATTACCATGCCGGAGATGTCGGGAATCGAATTAACCGATGCAATTAAAAAGAAATATCCGGATATTAAGATCCTGATCCTTTCCATGCATTCTGATTACAACAATATTTCAGATGCCATTGATGCAGGGGCCGATGGTTATGTTCCTAAGGATGTTTCTTCGGAAGAACTTGTGGAGGCCATTGAAACGGTTTCAAAAGGAAAGAATTATTTCCACTCTACCATTTCTGATGAGATAGTAAAGAACTATGCCAACAAGCGGCAAAAAAGTACGAATGTTTTGCCCCAACTTACCAAAAGAGAACTGGAAGTGCTTCAACTTTTTGCTGAAGGTTTTAATAACTCTGAAATTGCCGATAAGCTGTTTTTAAGTGTGCGTACCATTGAATCGCATAAGAATCATATTCTGCAAAAAACGAATATGAAAAATTCAGTTGAATTAATAAAATTTGCCATTCGTAACAAGATCATAGAAATATAAAGAACAGGATTTTCTTTTACTCGTTTTATGGGTAACAGGTTTGCAGATGCATTCTGCAGGCCTGTTTTTTTTTGCGCAAATGTTTTTTGCTAATATTTTGAAAATCAATTATTTGTGACTGCGATCTGTAAAGGCAGAAAGTATTTTATACTGTTTATTTTCCGTAATACGCTATCTAAATTCACGTAAAAATACGGTTTTGAGAATTTGCTCTGGCATTTACCTTTGGTAAAAATTATAATTGATATGATCTATTGCCGAGTCATCATAGCCGAAAGCAGCGATATTATGCTCAATGGTATAATGGAGCTTTTGCAAAGCAAACCACATATTGAGATAGTGGGAAAAGCTTTTAGGTATAACCATTTGTGCGCTCAGGTAGAGTCTGTTCAGCATGATCTTGTAATATTAGGACCCATGATAACTGAGAAATTCAGCCACCAGCTAATGGGGTATCTGGTAAACCGTTTTCCGGATATAAAAATTGTTCAGATCAACCTGGATGATGACGAAGATATTATCTTTAATAAAATACAAAAGGTGGCATTAAGTCAGGTAGTATAACAAATTATTGAAAATATATTCACGTTTTGATTTTGGTTTGATTTTGATTTTGATTTGATTTTGGTTTGAAATGTTTTGTTTGTAAATCTCTTCATGTTGTAAAACAAAACGAAAAAACGCCCGGTTTTAACTCCGGGCGTTTTTATTTCTTGCCAAAAAATATTTCTTTAAATGGGTGGGCTTATCAGTTGGCGGAAGAATTTTGTTCAATAGTAAATCCTTCACGTGTATACTCGGGTATCATCTGTTTCATCACTTCCAGGAACTTTTTACGTTCTTCCGCAAATGGTCTGTGGGCTGATTCTTCAAACCAGATTATCTTTTTTCCTTTTGGTGCCTCAAGTTCTTCAAAATATTCCCATGCCAAGGCATACGAAACGATAATATCATGCCGACCCACAAGGAAAAATACAGGAACATCAATTCGGGGAGCCTGTTCAAAAAGATTGATCTCCATAAGATCATCCCACAGCTCCTCGGCGCTGAAATAAGGATTGCGAAGAAGGTTAAGCCGCACACCAAGTGAATATACCGGTGTGGTGAGTATAGTTTTTATTTCCCGAAGATCAATATATGGCCTTTCATCTCGGTTTTCGTAAACAATACCGCCGTATCTGTATACCCATTTACGAACAGTTAAAGCATTCTGCAAAGTATAATTCTCGGGTATGGAGTCAATGTCAGCCAACTGACTAAGTGCTCTGCGGTTGTTATCAGCTTTTGCTTTTTTTTCTACAAACTCGTAGGCAAGTCTTTCATTCCTGAAAGGATCTACACTTTGGCCTGTTGAAATATATGCATGTAGCGTTTCAGGATAACGTGAAGCGTAAATAGCCCCGATATTGCTTCCCCAGGAATGCCCCCACAAATAAACCTTGTCAACACCCAGGTAATCTCTTACAAAATCAACAACTTCGCGTGTATCGCTTACAAATTGCTCCAGATTCATGGTCTCACGGTCAAGGCTTCTGGTTAATGATTTACCCGTGCCTCTTTGTTCCCAGTAAACAATGGTATACTGATCCTCAAGGTGGCGCATGCTTTCTGAAAACGGTTTGAAGGGTAACATGGGAAAACCTGGTCCGCCGTGTAAAAAAACCATAACAGGGTTGTCGGTGCGGTTACCATTGATTAAAATGGCTTGCTTTAAGCCGCCAATGTTAACCATTTCGAAATGATGTACTTTTTTTGTTGAGAATTCAGGAAATATTTGTGCCGGAGCGCACGATATCAGCAGCGAAAACAAAAAAGCCAGGCCTGTAAAATATACCGGAGGAATTGTATATATAAGTTTTAAAATTCTTGGCTTTCTATTGTTCTGCATTATTTTAATGATATTTAAAATAGAGTGAATTCAATCACATTGATAGAGTGAATTCAAACATATTAACACATGGTATGATAATAAGTTTACTTTAGAAAATGAATGAATTGCTAAAAAAAGCACTTAAAGCAAGGTTCCTTAATGCTTACTGCTTTCCGATAATATTATTAACAGGAACGCTCATACAAAAATATAAGTTTACACTTACATGTAATTGTTGTTCATCCTGATTTTAATATCATTTATAAGATTTTATGATGCATATTAGTGCAATGAGAGATATACACACTTTATCAATCAAGGTTTTTTGATGCGAAATATATTATGAATTGTATCTTTGCAATGATTTCGGGGTTGCCTTAAATTCCGGTTTTTATAAAACCGAAATAAATGGGATTTATAACCGTTGATTGATTGAAGCCATAGTAAAGGCAGCCTGAAATTTTTAAACACCACATTTTGATCAGGATGAAGAAACTACATCGCCTGGTATTACGCACCTATATAGGTCCCTTTGTTATGACCTTCTTTATTGCATTATTTATATTATTAATGCAATTTTTGTGGAAGTATATTGATGACCTTGTAGGTAAAGGCCTGGAATGGTACATAATTGCTGAACTGATCTTTTATGCTTCAGCCACTTTTGTGCCACTGGCGTTGCCTCTTGCTATTCTTTTATCTTCAATTATGACCCTGGGCAGTTTGGGTGAGAATTATGAGCTTGTGGCCTTAAAGTCGGCAGGCATCTCACTTACCCGTATAATGTGGCCTCTTGTGGTGGTATCTATGGCCCTTGTTTTATCGGCTTTTTATTTTTCCAATAATGTTTTGCCGGCAGCCAACCTTAAGTTTGGTTCATTACTTTATGATATAAGACAACAGCGGCCTGCTTTTAATATCATTGAAGGTGTTTATTATAAAGGAATTGATAATTATGTTATTAAGGTAGAAAAAAAGGAAAATGACGGAAATGTATTACGTAATATTAAGATTTACGATCACACCGACAGAAGGGGAAATGTAAATATTACACTTGCTGAGTGGGGCAATATGAGTCTTACTGAAGACAAGCAATCTCTTATTCTCACATTATTCAACGGCTCTAACTACCAGGATATGCAATCCGAGAATAGCCGCGATCAATCCCGTGAGTTTCAGCGAACCTATTTTGATAAGCAGATAAGAAAATTTGACTTAAGTGGTTTTGCGCTGGCCCGTACTGATGAGGATCTTTTCAGATCAAATTTCCGGATGCTCAATATTTCACAGTTACTACATTTTGAAGACTCTATAAAAACCATTATTAAAAAACGTGAGGAAGAGTTCATCAATAACAGTCTGACGCGTTTTTATTTTTATCAGGCACTTGACAGTGCTGCAATGGCTGGTTTGCACTTGCGTGATGATATTGTTGAGCCTGATATTTTTTTTGAAAAAGATGCCAGGTACCGACGCCTGATCATTGAACAGGCAATGGGAACAGTAAGGCAGCTCAAAGAAAGCGGACAATTGTCGCATGAAGAGTTTCGACAACGCCGACGAAGCCTGGCACGCTATGAGATTGAATTTCACCGTAAATTTACATTGTCATTTGCCTGCCTTGTATTATTTATGATTGGTGCACCGCTGGGTGCCATTATTCGCAAAGGCGGGTTCGGGCTGCCTGTTGTGGTTTCCGTATTGTTTTTTGTATTGTTTCATGTTATGTCTATGACGGGAGAAAAGTTTGCAAGAGAAGGGGTGCTGGAAGCCTGGCAGGGAATGTGGATGGCAAATGCAATTTTATTGCCCATTGCTGTTTTACTTACCCTTAAAGCAAGTACCGATTCGGCAGTGCTTGATATGGATAGCTACCTTGCGCGTTTGAGCAAGATTAAAATTAATAGTGCAGGGTTTTTCAGAAAAATGAGAATAAAGGGAAAAAATAAATCCCAGGGGTAATATTCAGTTAATACTGATATTTTTGCAAGCAAAAAGCGGATGAAGATTTTACAGTTAACCAATAAGATTCCCTACCCGCCCAAAGATGGCGGTGCCATAGCCACATTGAATATTTCTCTGGGTCTTCATTCGCTGGGGCATGAAATTACCCTGCTGGGAATGAATACCAGCAAGCATTACACCAACCTTGAAGATTTACCCGATACCCTGAAAAACAATATCGATATTCGCGATGTAAAGGTAGATACTGAAATCTGCCACAGGGCGATGTTAAAAAATCTGTTTTTCTCACGTTTACCATATAATGCCGTACGGTTCTTTAATAAAGATTTTGGCCACTTACTTGTAAAACTTCTCCAGGAAAAAGAGTTTGATGTAATACAACTTGAAGGGCTTTATATGACTTGGTACATAAAAACCATAAGAGAACACAGTAAGGCATTGATATCTTTGCGGGCACATAACATTGAGCACGAAATCTGGGAGCGCACTGCAGTTCAGGAGCGATCGCTGTTCAGGAGAATTTATTTCCGTGAACTGGCACGGCGAATTAAAAAATTTAAAATGAATATGCTCAACTCTTACGATTTACTGCTACCTATCACCAAAAGAGATGCTTCAAAATATTTTGAACTTGGTAATAACCGCCCGGCATTTGTAGTTCCCGCCGGTTATGATGTTTCGCACCTGAATACCGTTTCAAATAAAGTAAGCTTTCCCGATGTTTTTTTTATTGGCACACTCGATTGGTTTCCTAACCAGGAAGGAGTTGTATGGTTTTTGGAAAATGTTTGGGATAAACTTATTGCAGCAAATTCCGGTCTTGAATTTCATGTTGCGGGCCGCAATGCCCCGCCATGGCTCGAAAAATTACTCACTACAAAGGAAGGAGTTGTTTACCATGGTGAAATTGACGATGCGCACACCTTTATCAGGAACCACGCAATTATGATTGCGCCGTTGTTTTCGGGAAGCGGAATGCGCGTAAAAGTTATTGAAGGAATGGCTCTTGGTAAAACCATCGTTACAACTACTATAGGAGCCGAAGGAATACCGGTAATGGATGGTGAAAATATCCTTATTGAAGATGATCCTGAGTATTTTGCATCTAAAATAAACCTTCTTATAAAAAACAAGGAATTATTCGATGAGATCGGGCGTAATGCATCAACATTTGTGGGAGATAATTTTGATAATCATAAAATTTCGGCATCACTTGCTGACTTTTACCAAAAACAACTAAAAAAATGTTAGCAGAATATACCATTGGGTTCTGGATTGCCAAAGTTGTTTTTTGGATAAGTGTTGCTGTAATCTTTTATTCTTACCTGGTATTTCCGCTTATTATTTCGCTGCTTTCACGTGGTAAAAAAATAAATAATGATATCTACAAAGCCGGTGACTCCGACCTTCCGAATGTTAGCCTCCTTATTGCTGCTTTCAATGAAGAGGAAGTAATAGCAGACAAAATCAGAAGTATTTACAAAACCAGTTATCCGGTAAGCAAACTGGAGGTGCTTATTGGCTCAGATAACTCAACTGATGCTACTCAAAGGATAGTTGAAAAGCTTTTGCCCGAATTTCCCGGTTTGAAGTTCTTTCAGTATACACAACGCAGGGGCAAAGCAAACGTAATAAATGATCTGTATGAAAGATCTTTGGGCGATATTATTGTCCTTACCGATGCCAATGTTATGCTTGAAGACACTACCCTTTTTGAGCTGGTAAAATATTTTAAAGATCCTGAAACCGGGCTGGTTGATACGCGCATGTTGAATACCAACATGCATCATAGTGGTATCTCGTTTCAGGAGAGGGCTTATATATCGCGTGAGGTATTTATTAAACAACACGAAAGTATTCTATGGGGCACCATGATGGGCCCATTTGGCGGCTGCTTTGCTATTCGCAGAGCGTTGTATTCGCCTGTTCCGAAAAATTTTCTTGTTGATGACTTTTACATCAATATGAAAGTACTGGAGCAAGGTTATAAATGCATTAATAACCTGGACGCCATTGTTTATGAAGATATTTCCAATAACCTGAAGGATGAGTTTAAAAGAAAGATAAGGATTTCAACAGGAAACTTTCAGAACCTGAGAAAATTCTCCAATATGTTATGGCATAAAACCAAAGGGCTTTCATTTTGTTTTATTTCACACAAGGCATTGCGCTGGGCAGGTCCTTTTTTCCTGTTGCTGGCTTACATTGCCAATATTGTATTATCGTTGCAAAGCGAATTTTATTTTTATGTGTTACTATTACACAGCTTTTTGTTATTGCTACCTTTGCTGGATATTTTACTGAAAAAAGTACATATTCATTTCAAATTGCTACGTTTTATTACACATTTTTACAGTATGAACCTGGCTTTACTTATAGGTTTTTTTAATTCTTTAAAAAATATTGAATCTAATGTCTGGAAACCAACCCAACGAAATCAAGCCTGTAGAAATAGTATTTAACAGCATTGAGGATGCTATTGAAGATATCAGGATGGGAAAGGTAATTATTGTTGTTGATGATGAGAATCGTGAGAATGAGGGAGATTTTATAGCAGCTGCCGAGACGATTACACCGGAAATAATAAACTTTATGGCCACGCACGGCCGTGGTTTAATATGTGCGCCAATCACCAGGCAACGCTGTGAGCAATTGAACCTTGACCTGATGGTTCCGCACAACACCGCACTTCACGAAACACCTTTTACTGTATCTGTTGATTTGATCGGTTATGGGTGTACCACCGGTATTTCGGCCACTGATCGTGCCAAAACCATAAAGGCACTGGCCGATAAAAAAATAGAACCACATGAACTTGGACGTCCCGGTCATATTTTTCCTTTACGGGCCCGCGAGGGAGGGGTACTGCAAAGAGCAGGACATACCGAGGCTGCCATCGATCTGGCTCGTATGGCCGGACTAGAGCCCGCCGGTGCACTCGTGGAGATTATGAATGAAGACGGATCAATGGCCCGCCTGCCCGAACTGATGAAAATTGCCGGAAAATTTGATCTTAAAATTATCTCTATTGAAGATCTTATTGCTTACCGCATAAAAACAGAAAGTTTAATATCACAGGAAATTACCGTTGATCTACCTACAGAATGGGGCCATTTTAAAATTACTGCCTTTAAGCAAACCACAAACGATAAGTTACATCTGGCACTTACAAAAGGTACCTGGGAGCCGGGTGAAGAAGTGTTAA
>SLOJ01000011.1 GCA_007132585.1 Bacteroidales bacterium
TCGGCGCATCTCCCTCTTCCGAATCCTATCTGAATATGGAAAAAATTCTGGAAGTAGCCCAATCAAGTAAAGCTGATGCCATACATCCCGGTTATGGATTTTTATCAGAAAACGCTGTTTTCTCTGAAAAATGCCAAAAATCCGGGATTAAATTTATAGGTCCGGAGCCATATGCCATTTCTCAAATGGGTGACAAAATTACAGCTCGCAAAACCATGATGGCAGCAGGAGTGCCAGTAGTACCCGGTACGGAAGCAGCTATTACTTCGGAGGATGAAGCCATAAAAACGGTTAAAAAAGTTGGTTTGCCGGTTATGATTAAAGCTTCTTCGGGGGGCGGTGGAAAAGGCATGCGCCTGGTTAAAAAAGAATCAGATATCAAAAGTTCTATACGCGCAGCGCGTTCAGAGGCTAAATCAGCCTTTGGCGATGATGCCGTATATATCGAAAAATACATTGAATCACCTCACCACATTGAATTCCAGATACTGGCCGATCAGCACGGAAATGTGATACACCTTTTTGAACGGGAGTGTTCAGTGCAACGTCGCCACCAGAAAATCATAGAAGAAACACCATCACCTATTCTGACACCCGAAATCCGCGAAGAAATGGGTAAAGCTGCTGTTGCTGCTGCAAAAGCTGTAGATTATGAAGGTGCCGGAACTATAGAATTTATTGTCGACAATAATCTAAACTATTACTTCCTTGAAATGAACACCCGCCTGCAGGTTGAACACCCCATTACTGAAAGGGTTGTGGGCATTGATCTGGTCAAGGAACAAATACGCATTGCATCAGGCGAAAAACTTTCTTACAAACAGGAAGATCTCAAGCAAAACGGTCATGCCATTGAATGCAGGGTTTATGCCGAGGATGCATCCAACAATTTCATGCCGGCACCAGGTAAGGTTACACATATTTCTATCCCTTATGGAGTAGGGGTTAGAGTTGATGGTTATATCTATGAAGGATTTGAAATCCCTATTTATTATGACCCGCTCATTGCCAAGCTTATCGTGTGGGGTCGCGATCGAAAAGATACTGTAGAACGAACCATACGTGCTCTTCAGGAATTTAAAATAGCAGGAGTGAAAAATTCACTCAACTTCCTGGAAAATATCATGACTGCTCCCGATTTTGTAAAGGGCAACTATACTACTCATTTCATAGATGAAAATATAAATCATCTTATGAAGAATGATCAGGGCTGTCAGGATGATTGTGAAGACATGGTAATTATTTCAGCTTTCCTTGAATATATATACAGAATACGTAAAGCGTCTCCCAAAGAAATGACTGCTTTAAAAAATAACTGGAAAGACTACAGCAGAATCAGAAGTGTTTTAAAACTGTAAATAGAAAGAATTATGTCATATGAAGTAAAAATCAATAACCGAACCGCCCGGGTACAGTTACTGCAATGGGATGGCACTTTTGTCAATATAAAAGTTGATGATAAAGAATATCAGCTGGATTTTGAAAAAGTCAATCCAGGTATTTTCTCAATCATTCACAATAACAACTCTTATAATATAGAGCTTATTCCCGGTGAAAATGTTAAGAAATACACCATAAATACGTATAAAAACAGCTATGAGACTGAGATCATTGATGCAGAATCAAAATATCTGGCAGCCCGGTTAAAAGGCAGCGAAGAAGATGCGGAAAATACTGTTATAGCGCCAATCCCCGGTAAAGTTGTAAAAATTCCGGTAAATGTTGGTGATACAGTGGAGGCAGGGCACACACTGGTAATTTTCTCTGCCATGAAGATGGAAAGTGAATTCAAAGCGAAAAAAGAGGGAGTGGTAAAGGAGATCCGGGTTAAAGAGGGGGATACTGTGGAGGCTAAGAGGGTAATGGTGGTGGTGGAGTAAATTACCGCAGAGACCGAGAGACGCAGAGTTGCGCAGAGAAAATTTTGTAATATGAATAGAGAAGAATATAATGTATTAGGCGGAGAGATATTAGATGCTTCAATTGTTGTTCACAAGGAAATGGGGCCGGGATTAATGGAATCTGTTTATCATCAATGTCTTTTTAGAGAATTGAATTCCAGAGATATAATTTGCAAAAGTGAAGTATTGCTGCCATTACATTATAAGGGTGAAAAACTTGATAAGACCTTTAAGATTGACCTTTTGGTGGAAGGCGAAATAATCATCGAACTTAAAGCTGCTGAAGCTATTCTGCCGGTTCATGAAGCTCAGATTATTTCCTACCTGAAACTGGCAAATAAAAAACTGGGATATCTCATAAATTTCAACACTCCACTTTTAAAAGATGGATTTAAAAGATTTGTAAATAATTTTTAGTCGAAGACCTGAAACAGGAGTTTCTGTTAATAAACTCTGCTTCTCCGTGTCTCCGCAGTAAAAAGATAACATATGGATACAAAACAAAAAATCGACAAACTAACCCAAATGCACCAGGCTGCCGAGCTGGGTGGTGGCCAGGAAAAGATTGACAAAATTCATGCATCAGGCAGGAACACAGCACGCGAACGTATCAAACAACTTCTGGATGCCGATACCTTTGTAGAAATTGACAAATTCGTTGCCAACAGCAACCAGGATTTTGAAATGGAAAAAATTCCCGGTGATGGCATCGTAACCGGCTACGGAAAGATTGACGGGAGACTCGTTTATGTTTTCGCCCAGGATTTCACTGTTTTCGGAGGTTCACTTAGCCGTGCCAATGCCAACAAGGTAACAAAGGTCATGGACCTTGCCGTAAAAATGGGAGCCCCGCTAATTGGTTTGAACGACAGCGGAGGAGCCCGCATACAGGAGGGTGTTGAAAGTCTGGCCGGTTATGGTGATATCTTTATGCGAAATGTGCGCGCCAGCGGGGTTATTCCACAGATCAGTGCCATTTTGGGTCCTTGTGCCGGTGGCGCAGTGTATTCGCCCGCAATCACCGACTTTATTTTCATGACCCGCAAAACAAGCTACATGTTTGTTACAGGTCCGGATGTAATAAAAA
>SLOJ01000093.1 GCA_007132585.1 Bacteroidales bacterium
CTCAAATTAAATATTAAATCATTATGGAACCTATTATTTTAGCTTACATTGGAATCGGATTGATGATAGGATTAGCCGGCATCGGCAGTGCATATGGAGTTTCTATGGGAGGTAATGCCTCAGTAGGTGCTTTGAAAAAAAATGACGAAGCTTTCGGTAACTATCTGGTGCTTAGCGCACTTCCAGGAACCCAGGGTCTTTACGGATTCATGGGATATTTTATCCTTGCTGATTTTCTGGTACCCGGTATTACCTGGACTACTGCAGCAGCCATCTTTGGTGCCGGCCTGGCACTGGGGTTTGTGGGCTTGCTCTCAGGTATACGCCAGGGACAGGTTTGTGCAAACGGTATTGCTGCCATAGGCTCAGGATATAACGTATTTGGTAACACACTGATCCTTGCAGTATTCCCTGAACTCTATGCGATTGTTGCCTTTGCAGCAACCTTCCTTATCAGCGGGGCTTTATAGGAAACCGAATTGACAAATATATGTTATTGCCACTTTCTCGCTCTGTGATAACAGGGAGAAGGTGGCATTTGTATTTTTGCAGAAAAGAATAAAACCTTTTTAAATAACCCCTCCGCTGAGTGGCATTTAGCTTCGCTGAACTCCCTTTGGTCGGTCGTAATGCCGCTCGAAACTTCATTGAATTTGCAATTCAATAGTCTGATCTGCCAGGATTTTTAGTGCCACGAACCGAAGCGTAGCTGAGCCCGACAAAGTCAGTGCACGAATTTATTTTTTATTGGTTTAATGCATATGGATACAGCGGAAATACAATTTCCGCTCAGCATCGATGAAGAAGGTAACAATTAAATAAATCTTTACCTTTGTTTGCTATGGAAATAAAGATCGGACAACACAATACCCTCCGCGTAGTAAAAATCCTCGATTTTGGTGTATACCTTGATGGCGGTGAAATGGGCGAAATTCTTATGCCCACCAAATGGGTGCCGGAAAATACAGAGGTTGATGATGAACTGGATGTGTTTATATACTTCGACTCGGAAGACAGGCCTATTGCAACTACCCTGAAACCAAAAGCCATGGTGGGCGAGTTTGCCTGGATGAAGGTAAAAGCGGTTAACCGAATTGGTGCATTTCTTGACTGGGGCCTGGATAAAGACCTCCTTGTTCCTTTCAAAGAACAAAATGCAAAAATGGAAGAAGGTCGTTTTTATCTGGTTTATCTCTACGTTGATCCACGTAGTAAACGCATAGCAGCTTCAGCAAAACTGGAAAAATACCTGGATATAGATCCCATTGATTATGAACCCGACCAGGAAGTTGACCTTTTGATCTGGACAAAGTCTGATATGGGATATAAAGCCATTATCAACCAAAAACACAGTGGCATGTTGTATTTCAATGAAATATTTCATGATGTGATGCCCGGTCAGATGATCAAAGGTTACATATCCCGGATAAGACCTGATGGTAAAATAGATCTCAAACTCCAGAAAACCGGTTATCAGAATATAGATCAGTTTTCTGAAATACTTTTGCAAGCTCTCGAAAAGAGCCAGAGATTTATTCCTTTGACAGATAAAAGTGATCCTGAAGAAATTTACCGGCTTCTGGGTATGAGTAAAAAGAACTTTAAAAAATCCGTCGGGTTGCTTTATAAAAGAAGATGGATTCGCATTGACGATTCAGGAATATATTTAATAAAGAAATGATATTTTGATTATTTTTGATCAAACCCTGCACTTGCTTGTTTAACAAATTAAACAAATAGTATTAAGACATGCAAAATATGAAAAACAAAGTTTTATCGGGAATCATAAAATTGTGGATGTTTATAATGGTAAACATTATATCATTTTTAACTATTGCACAAACTCCAACACATATTCCCAGGGAAAGGACTACGCCTGTAGATTTCTTTGAATCTATAGAAAACATTATCTTTTTCATTGTCATACCTGTTATAATAGTTATACTTTACCTGCTTTGGAGAAGAGAAAGAAGAAAACAAAAGAAGAAAGTTGAGCAAAGAAATAAAGATCAGCAATAATATACCTTGTGCTTTTATCTAAGGATTAAGTAACCCTGTATTATTAACTGGCAAAACTCATGGATGGTACGCTTGAAATTTTATGGGATCTTTTTGTAGCCCTTGGTGTGGGTTTGCTCATAGGCATTGAGCGGGGCTGGACCAGCCGCGCCGATGATGAGGGGAAACGTGTAGCCGGTATTCGAACATTCAGTCTTGTTGGTTTGCTGGGTGGTGTCTGGGCACAAATGACACATCTGGTGCCAGCATGGATGTTGGGCATTGTATTTCTGGGTCTGGTGGCGTTGATCATTGCAGGTTATTTATCACAAAAACAAACTTCTCCTGATATTGGACTCACTACTGAAATAGCACTTCTGATCACATTTTCACTTGGGGTGTGGGCATCACTGGGTTATAAATTACCGGCGCTTATAGCGGCAGTAGTTGTATTAACATTGCTGAACCTCAAGCCCACTTTGCATAATTGGTTACGAAAGATTGAACTTAAAGAAATTTATGCCTGGATCAAGTTATTGATTATTTCTGTTATATTTCTTCCCTTGCTGCCCAACCAGGGTTTTGGCCCCTGGGATGCGCTTAATCCCTACTGGATATGGTGGATGGTAGTGCTAATCTCAGGACTTTCCTTTATAGGATATATCCTTACACGACTAATTGGCCATAAGTTTGGTCCTTTATTGACATCTTTTGTGGGCGGAATGGCATCTTCCACAGCCATTACTTTCAGTCTGGCTGCTATGGCTAAAGAGAAAAGAGCCGCGGGTATACACATTTTCATGTCGGGCGTTTTACTTGCATCCTCTATTAGTTTTGTTCGTGTATTTATTGAGGTAACTGTTGTAAATCCAACTTTACTTTCCTTATTGTGGGTTCCAATTTCGGCTATGTTTGCGGTTACATTGATTTGTGGATTTTGGATTTGGAAAAGTAGCCCATCATCATCTGATGAAGATAAAGAAATAAAAATTGAAAATCCCTTACAGTTATCCCGTGCTTTGAAATTCGGATTTTTACTGGCAGTAATTCTTTTGCTAACACATGCCGCTGAAAATTATTTTGGGGAACAGGGAATTTATGTTGTTTCCCTTATTTCAGGGGTTATGGATGTTGATGCCATTACACTTTCTTTATCAAGAAAAGCCAATGAAGCACTGACTCACTCCAGTGCTGTTACAGGAATTGTAATTGCTGTTGTTATGAATACATTTTTCAAAACTGCTTTTTTCTCTTTTTTAGCGGGTATAAAAAGAAGCAAGCAATTGATAATTTCTTCAATATTGATTATAATCTCAGGTATTGTAAGTCTTTTTTTGTTTGTTTTATAATTTGATACCACTATATTTTTAAGATTTGCGAATTTAATTCCATATAAAATGCGTGATTTTTTTCAGGATGTTTTAAACCAGTTTTCCTTGTATTTTCAAGGTTTGGTTGAAATTGCACCAAAAATTTTAATGGCAGCTATTATTCTGGTAGTAGCATGGCTTTTTGCCAGGCTTATCAGAAATATGACCGATAAAGATTTAAATCAGCCGGTTTTTTTCTTTCTAACACCAAATCCAGCGGTAATTCGATCGAGTATAATAGCAAGAATCACCACCACAAGACCTGCTTCAAAGCCTTGCCCTACCTGCAATCTTTGAATGCCACGGAGCACATCTTCGCCAAGACCACCGGCGCCGATCATTGCAGCAATAACTACCATTGACAGTCCCAGCATAATTGATTGGTTAATACCTGCAAGAATAGTGGGTTTGGCCACTGGCATCTGTACTTTCATAAGTTTTTGCATTTCTGTAGCACCAAAGGCGTCGGCAGCTTCTACCAGCTCAACCGGCACTTGTCTTATTCCCAAATTGGTAAGTCGTATAAGGGGAGGCAGAGCAAATACAAAGGTAGCTACTACACCCGGAACCAGTCCTAAACCGAAAAACATTACTGCCGGTATCAGATAAACGAATGCAGGCATGGTTTGCATAAAGTCAAGTATAGGTCTGAGAATTGCATTGAAACGATCATTGCGTGCGGCCATTATTCCTAATGGTAAACCGACTAAAACAACCAATATCTCTGCTGATAATACCAGAGCCAGTGTTTCCACAAAAGCTTCCCAGAGACCGATGTTCTCACTGAGCAAGAGTCCTAAAAAGGCGATTATACTATTGCGCCATCCTGCCATGTACCAGGTTATGGCTGTAATAATTATTATCAATACCAGAGGTGGCAAAAAGAGCATACCGTCTTTCAGGCTGTCTACCATAAATAAAATTAAAGAACTAAAGCCGTCAAAAATGGGTGCAAGTTCTCTTTCAAGATATTCAACTATTTTGGTTACCCAATCATTTATAGGTATTCGGAAATTAAACATTTTGCAAATATTGAATGATTATTTTTTTATACAGATAATGTAAGATAAAAGTATTACCGGTTGTTAACTTCAGTTAAACTTCTTCCAGAAGCTCTTGTGCATTGTTATCGTTTTTACCGGACTCAGAAAGGGCTGCTATTACTGATCCTTTTACAATAACCCCTTTCAGTTTATTGTTTTTATCAACCACAGGAATGGGCCCGTATTCGTGATCGCTGTAAATATTTATAATTTCACTGAGCGACGTATCTTCATTAACACCTTCAGCTTTATGAACCAGGTCATCATTTAACGGTATATCTTCTTTATCCTTATTTTTATTAATGTATTCTGCCAGTTCTACCGCTCTTATGTATCCCTGTAGTTCTTTTCTTGTATTGGTAACCAGAATGCCGGTTAACCCTTTTTTTCTGATCTTACGAAGAATAGTACGGGGACCATCAGCCGGGAAGGCTGTATCTTCAACGGGTTGCATAACTGCAGCGGCCGTTAATATAGCAGACCGATCCATGTCTTCCACAAATGCTCTTACGTAATCACTGGCAGGTTTGGAAATAATTTCTTCGGCAGTTCCTATTTGTACAATTGCCCCATCATTCATGATTGCAATTCGGTTGCCAAGTCGAAAGGCTTCATCAAGGTCATGGGTAACAAAAATGATGGTTTTCTGCATCCTGTCCTGGATCATGAGCAATTCATCCTGCATTTGTCTTCTTATAATTGGGTCAAGGGCACTGAAAGCTTCATCCATAAGTAAAATATCTGCATCTACAGCCAAGCCCCTGGCCAGCCCAACACGCTGCTGCATGCCTCCTGACAACTCAGATGGGTAACTGTTTTCATTACCCTCAAGCCCTACAAGGTTGATCACCTCAAGAGCTTTTTCTGCTCTTTTTTCTTTATCAATACCCTGAAGTTCCAGCCCGAATTCAACATTCTCCTGAACTGTAAGATGGGGTAGAATGGCAAAGTTTTGAAATACCATACCGCAGAAATGTTTTTGCCGGAATTTCCGTAATTCCTTTTTCCCAAGCCTGGTAATATCAGTTCCGTCAATAATTATTTCTCCATTGGTAGGTTCGTGCAGTCTGTTGATCAAACGTTGTAAGGTTGATTTTCCACTTCCCGATAATCCCATCAAAACAAATATTTCACTGTTTTTTACACTAAACGATACGTCGTATACACCCACCTTCTGATTGTATTTTTGCAAAACTTCTTTTTTTGACATTCCTTTTTTCAGGGCATCAAGACCTTTTTCCGGGTTATGGCCAAATATTTTTGATAAATTCTTTACAACAATTTTATCTTCCATCTTATAATAGAAATAAATTTTAAAACAATTCAATAAATACTGCCGGCACAAAAAACGACCGGCAGTATTTTAAAACTTACAGTAAAAGCTTATTTTAACTATACTTTACTCAAGCCACTGATCAACTTTATCCTGATTTTCACTTATCCATTGCCGTGCAGCCTCAAAGGGTTCCATTCCTTCTTCAATAAGCATCATAACTTCGGCCATTTCTTCCGGAGTCCAGTAAAAATTATCCAGGAATTCATATACATCCGGCGCCTTTGTTTGCAGGTTGGGATGCACAATGGTAGCAATGTGTTCTTCTTCTCCCATGGTCTTTTTCGGGTCATCCAGATATTTCAGGTCAAAAGCGGCAAATTTCCAGTGGGGGGTCCAACCGGTAACCACAATCCACTCTTCTCTGTCAATGGCCCGGCTGAGAGCTGCCGTCATAGCGGCATCAGAACCCGAAACGAGTCTGAAATTATCAAGCTCATAGTCTTCCATTACTCTTTCGCTGGCTGCCATAAGTCCTGCGCCAGGATCAATGCCTGTAATTTCGCCATCAAACTCTTCAGCATATTGATTGAGTTCTTCAATGCTATTAACAGTTACATACTCAGGCACAACCCATCCCAGGCGTGCACCGTTCAGATTGGGACCCAGATTAATGATATCATCCTGTGTTTGTTCAAGATAAGCTTCGTGTGTTACGGGCAACCAGGCTGCAACAATGGCATCAAAATCGCCTCGGGCCACACCCATCCACATGGGTCCGGCATCTACTGCTGTTAGAGATACTTCGCGGTTAAGCCGGTCTTCTATTACCGCAGCTACAACATGGGTTGATGCAATCTCAGAATCCCACAATACATAACCCAGTTCAATTTTTTCTGTTTCCGGTTCGCAAGATTGAAATGTAAATGCCGCAAATACCAGCACAAGAAAACTTGCAATTCCGGTAAATAATTTTTGTCTCTTTTTCATAATGATATGATTTTGGTTTGTTAATAAATAGCCTGCTCCGAAAAGTTTAGCTCTAAAAACGTAGAAATAACAATTTCTTTCCGGTATAACTAATTTCCCTTAATTAAAATGATTTCAAGGAACTTTTCAGAGCAGGCATTTTTATTTTAAGGTTTTAACAAGAAATAATTTTCTAAGTTAAAGATTATAAGATGAATTAGATATTCATCTGTTTTTTAGAAGTAATAACCAATGTTGATGTTGAAGCGAAGATTCCAATCCAGGTCTTCAACGGGTACGGGGTTTCCTGCTTCGTCAAGGTGTCCGGCACCCAGTCCGGTACCGAAGCTGTCTGTTAACCAGGGGTGGTTTTTACCCATGGCAAAATCGACATAAGTAAATATATTTCCTGCAGTTATAAGGAAACCAGGAACAAGCATATGGGTATTTTCGAAGTTCATTCCGTTGATTTCTCCATCTTTGGTCATCAATGAATAATCGATGTAGGGCTGTACACTGCTAATAGGGCCCCAGTCAACACCAATGGTGTAAGCAAGTCCTGCTGTAATAATATTTGCACGGGCAGCTACACCGTCACCATAGTATGGGTCGCCATAGGCACCCATCTGAACGCGGTCAAGTGTTTCGCCTGCATCATCTTTGGCTGCATAATCATAGTTGATGAACTGCAATTGCAGGTTAAAGTTGTCAAAATTTGACATAAGGTGCGCTGCAATGGCATGGCCGTAATCGGTTTCTTCAAGAACAGAGTTGTACAAACCTTGTATTTGCCCTGAAAAGCCCAATGTGGTTCCATCTAAGATTTCATAAGCCAGCCTTGCATTAAACTGGTTCAACTCTCTGATGCTGGAATTAGCACCCGTATTAGAAAGAACACCGGCATTATCAGGAATTACGTTGTAAGAATAGGTTCCTGCTCCGGGGCCACCAAAACTGGCACTGCCATAAGCCGGGCCGGCAGGTTCCTGCTGACGAAAGTAAGCAAACATAAGGTTGAGTTTCTCAGAAAAGTCATAAGAGAACTTCACACCCATGTTGTAATCATCTTCCAGTCCTACGTAATAAGGAGTAAGGAACCACCAACTGTGTGAATTCCAGGTCAGGTTACCAAAAGGTACCTGGGTTACTCCCAGCTGCATGTTCAGGTTATCTGAAAAATCATACCCCAGGTATCCGTGATGGATAAAGTGCGTGTTAAAGGTAGGATAGAAGCGGTATTCAAAACTCAGGCTTACGTCACTGTACATGGCAGAAATGTTCAGACGCCAGGTATCCATTGTTCCGTAGGTGTTTGTTGCTGTAGGGTCACTTTCATAATTCTGGTGGGCAATATTATACCGCAGGGCACCACCTACATTCAAATAATCTTCATCTTCAGCATCCTGGGCTATTGCCGGAATAACTGTAAAAATGATCAGTAATAAACTTAAAATTGTGATGTTTTTTAAATAGTTTGTTTTTAAATGCATACGCAATTATTTATTATTAATAAATTATTTAAATTTCATTGCAAAGGTATAAAGATTAAATAAACCGGAATTTTTGAAAGCATATATGAATTTTATGTGATGGCAAGTATTTTTTTTACATTTGTTTTTTATTTTCAAAATGTTAATATTTAATAAGACCATATTAATTATTAAACCTCTAACATATGAAGAAAGAATTATCTGAAGAAAAAGATCCAATTGTGAAGAGAAATAAGTATTTCGAGGTTGACCCATGGGTTTTTTGGCCGTCAGCGGTACTTATCGTATTATTTATCAGTATTACGCTATTTGTAGGTGAACCTATGGAGCTGGTTTTTGCCAGTATTCAGGATAGTATCTCAGAATACGGAGGTTGGTTTTTTATATTAGCCGTAAACTTCTTCCTGATTTTTTCACTTTCGATAGCTTTCAGCAAATTCGGTAATATTCGAATAGGCGGGAGGCTTGCCAAGCCTGAGTTCCGCCAAGGATCATGGTTTTCTATGCTTTTTAGTGCGGGTATGGGAATTGGTATTTTGTTCTGGAGTGTAGGCGAACCCGTATTGCATTATGTAAATCCTCCGCTGGGTGCAGGTGAAACCATTGAGGCAGCCCGACAATCCATGCGTCTTACCTTTTTGCACTGGGGTTTCCATGCATGGGGTATTTATGCCCTGGTGGGTATGTCACTGGCGTTTTTTACTTTCAATAAAAAACTCCCCCTGACGATCAGTTCTGTTTTTTATCCGCTGATTGGAGAAAAAGTACATGGTAAAGCGGGAAAGATCATTAATGTTCTTGCAGTTGTAGCAACACTATTCGGTTTGGCAACATCGCTGGGGCTTGGTGTACAGCAGGTGAGTGCGGGTTTGAACCATCTTACCGGATTGTCTGATACAACCAATATGCAGGTGCTTCTTATTGGTTTGATTACCCTTGCTGCAACCGGTTCTGTAGTTGCAGGTTTGAGCCATGGTGTAAAAAGATTAAGTCAGCTTAACATCATTATCGGTGCTTTCTTTTTGTTGTTTATTCTGATTGTGGGTCCGAGTCTTTTCATCTTCAACTCCTTTGTGCAAAATACCGGAGCTTATCTGCAGAATTTTTTTGATCTGAGTTTCTGGACCGAAACGTATACACAGAGTGACTGGCAAAAGAGCTGGACTGTTTTTTACTGGGCATGGTGGATCAGCTGGTCGCCCTTTGTAGGAATGTTTATTGCACGTATTTCACGTGGGCGCACAATCAGAGAATTTATTCTTGGTGTTTTGATTGTGCCCACCATTCTTACCTTTTTGTGGTTGTCAGCCTTTGGAGGCTCAGCTTTATATCTTGAGCTTAATGGATTGGCTGATATAACTTCAGCAGTACAGAATAATGTTGCCACTTCCCTGTATGTACTTCTGGATCAGTTTCCCATTGGAGCTTTTACATCAGTGGTTGGTATAATACTGGTAACAAGTTTCTTTGTAACATCTTCCGACTCCGGTTCTCTGGTTATTGATAGCCTTACCGCCGGAGGTAAACTGGATGCACCGGTTGCTCAAAGGGTTTTCTGGGCACTTACCGAAGGTGGTGTTGCAGCTGTATTACTTATTGGTGGCGGGTTAGGAGCACTGCAAACGGCTGCCATAACTACAGCCTTGCCATTTACCATCATTTTGATCATTATGACCTATAGCCTTACTAAAGGCCTTTCACAGGAGTACTTTATGCTTATGCGGCATGATCTTGAAAAAGAAAGAAAATCTTATAAGGATATAGTTGGTGAACTCATATCAAAACGCGATAAAAAATCTTAATGTATGGAAACAAGTATGTTCAAATTTGATAATATTCTGGTTTGTCTGGATCTCTCCGATATGGATGAGTCCCTTATTAATTATTCAAACTATATAGTTGAAAAGTTTAAACCCAAATCTCTGACTTTTATCCATGTTATGGATACGTATGAGATACCTGAGGAGCTTTCAGGTTCTATAGCCGGCCGTCACAGGCCACTCAACGAGATAATACTTGAAGAAATTGAGGAAAAGGTTAATACCGTTTACAGGCATGCTGATAGCCCGAAACCATCTATTGCTCTTGAATCAGGAATTACGACTGAAAAAATTGTTCAGTTTGCCCGTAAAAACAAAACTGATCTGGCTTTAATGGGTAAGAAAATCGGGTTTGCCGGTGAAGGTGGAGTTGTTAAAAATATAATAGGGCTGATTCCTTCTTCGGTATTGCTCATAAGTGAGACCACTCCACATAATATAAGCCGTATAATGGTGCGAACCAATTTTGCTAAACCATCTTATGCAGCATATCATATGGCCACCTTAATTTCTGAACAAACTGATGCGGATGTGGAGTTTCATCATGTTTATAAAATACCCTACAACTATTTCCCGGAACAAAGTGCTCAGGCTTTGCTAAAATTAAAAAAGCAGCTTGATCCATATATAGAGAAACAATATAATAAGTTTGTGAAAAAATATAAACTGCCCAAAGGAATTCCTTTTGAATACTCGGTTGACCTTAAGGGAGATGAGGCGCAATCCCTTTATAACTATGCAATAAAAAACAGGGTTGACCTTTTACTCACAGGCACACGACTTAAATCGCAGCTTGCCAATGTTATTATGGATAGTACTTCTGAGAAGCTGGCCGGTGTGGAAAAGAATATTCCTGTTTTAATAGTAAAAGATTCGAAAGAATCTGTGGGATTTTTAAAAGCATTGTTTGACTAAAAAGATTTGTCATGTTTAAAAAAGCAATTTTAATTATGGTTGCAGGCATTGTATTGTTTGCATGCAAGGGTCCATCTGAATACAGGGAAGAAAAACCCGGAGAAATTTTCATCGTATATACAGACTGGTCGGAGAGTATTGCACTAACACATCTCGCTATGGTTTTACTTGAAAGGGATTTGAATTACGAAGTTATACTGAAACTGACTGATGTAAGCACTGCATTTAATGATATTGCAACAGGAGAGGCAGATGTATTTGCTGATGCATGGCTTCCTGCTACCCACAGTGAATATCTGCAGTTGTACGAAAATGAACTGGAGGACCTGGGACCAAATTATGAAAAAGCCAGAACCGGTTTGGTAGTACCCAACTACTTTGCTGCTGAAAGTATTGCTCAATTAAATGATTTGTATGATGGAGCAATAGTGGGCATTGATTCTGCAGCAGGTATTATGTTTCATACGCGTAGAGCCATAGATGCCTACGAGTTAAAACATGATCTGCTGATATCTTCCGAGAGTGAAATGACCGAAAAGCTTGAAGATGCTATCAGGCGTCGTGAGAACATTGTAATTACAGGCTGGGAGCCCCATTGGCTGTTCCATCGTTATGAACTGCGCTATCTTGATGATCCCGAAAGAATATTTATGGAAGAAGAAAAAATTCATACCATAGTCCGTCGGGGGTTTTCTCAAGAGCATCCACGAGCAGCAAAATTCTTTGAAAGAATGAAACTAACAG
>SLOJ01000219.1 GCA_007132585.1 Bacteroidales bacterium
ATAAACCATATCTTTCCGCTTTCGGGGTGGCGCACCAGGTGAACAGACCCGATGCAGTAATCCAGCGGGGTGTTTTTCATAAAGCTTTCAAAATCTTCGGAATGTCCTGGAATATAGTCAATTTCCAGGCCCAGATACAGGTCAATTTCCTTCCTGTATTTTTCAATCAGATACCGGGCCTCCTGCACATAATTCTTAAAAGCTTCAGGTGTGAGGCTCCATTCATTAGGGAAAGGCAGGGGAGAGTGCGCTGAAAAACCAAATGCTTTGAAATTGTTTTCAATGGCCGCCTTTACATATTCTTCCATGGATTCTTTACCGTCGCAATGGTGCGAGTGTGAGTGGAAATTGTATAATGAAATCATATTGTAAGTTTAGAGGTTTAGGGGTTGATAAGTTTATTGGTTGATAGGTAGATAGTCAAAAATTTGATTTGTTTCATAAAGGAACTGGAAAAGAATGGATGTATTAATATCAAAAATTGTTTCATGTTTGAACAGTTTCTAATAGAAAAACCTATCAACTTATCAACCAATCAACTAAATTAACATTTCACTTCGCTGTTTGTTTAACTTCCTGTGCAATACGTATGCGCGAAACGATCATATCTATGGCTACATGGTTTTCGCCGCCCTGGGGCAGGATCATTTCGGCGTAGCGCTTGCTGGGCTCAATAAACTGAAGGTGCATGGGTTTCACGTATTTTTCGTAGTGATCAAGCACTTCAATGAAGGAGCGGCCGCGTTCTTCAATATCGCGTTTTATGATGCGCATGAGGCGGTCGTCAGAGTCGGCATCCACAAAGATCTTGATATCCATGCGGTCGCGCATGCGGGGGTTCGACATAATGAGAATTCCTTCCACAATTACCACTTCCTTGGGTTCTACCGGGATGGTTTCTTTCGCCCGGGCGCAGGTGAGATAGGAATAGATGGGCATGGGAATTATTTTTCCTTCACGTAGCATATCAAGATGCTTCACCAGTAAATTGAATTCGATGGCACTGGGATGGTCAAAGTTGATCTTTGCGCGCTCTTCAGACGATAAATGGCCGTTGTCTTTGTAATAAGCATCCTGGTAAATAACAGAAACACTCTTTTTAGGCAGGCGGTTTATGATCTTTTTTACTACCGTCGATTTTCCTGAACCGGAGCCCCCGGCAATTCCGATAATCAGCATAAGTTTTTTTGGAAGGTAAAAATACGCTTTTTAACAAAAAACAGAAGAATAATTTGAGCCTTTTCATTGATTATTTTAATTTCCATATTGTTATTTTGCAGAAAATAAGCTATGTTTGGCGCATGTTTTTATGCTGTTGTTATCATGGAGCAGGAATTAAAAATTAAGTTATTTTCCGATCCTTTACGATTTTATCCGGCCATGCTGAACGATATTCAGAAGGCCGGGAAATACATATATCTTGAAATTTACCGCTTCCGCAACGATCCCATCGGCATACGTTTCCGCGATAATCTCATCAAAAAATGTCGTGAAGGAGTAAAAATTAAACTGCTTATCGACTCCTGGGGTGCTTCATCCAATATGGCCTTTTTCAAAGATCTTACTGACCTGGGAGCCGAAGTAAAGTTCTTCAAAAAAATAAAGATAAGCTGGGATGCTTTCACCAAAAACCACCGTCGCGACCACCGCAAGATACTTATCATAGACGATGAGATCACCTACATCGGTTCAGCCAATATCAGCGGTTATGCGCTCAACTGGCGCGAGTCGATGTTTCGGATCACGGGCAATATAGCCAAATCCTTTAAAAAGGTTTTTCATGAAAACCTGAAGATATACAATAAATTTTTGTATGATAAAAATGCGTATACAAAAAAAACAGCCTTCAGAGAATACCAGATCCTTAGAGATGTTCCAAGTATAAAAAATCAACCCATACAAAGGAAATACCTGGAGCTGATTCAAAAAGCTGAAAAGGATATTTTTATTGAAACACCCTATTTCCTCCCTGGCAGCAACCTGCGAAAAGCATTGATCGATGCTTCAAAGCGAGGGGTAAAGGTAAATATTATCATCCCCAAAAAATCTGACATTCATGTGCTTGATATTTTATCAGGGAAGTATCTTGGAGAGCTCTCCGAAGAGAAAGTTAACATCCACTTTTTTTTACCGCAAAATCTGCACTCCAAAATTTTTCTTGCCGACAGAAAATTTTTCATGATAGGTTCTGCTAATTTCGATTACCGTAGTTTCAGGTACCAGCATGAGATTTGCCTGTTTGGTGAGCACAAAAGCCTTAGCCGCCAGCTTGTAAACCATTTTAACCAAAGCCTGAAAGATACGGAGCCCTTCGATTACATCAACTGGCAAAAACGTCCGCGGCTGCAGAAATTCTTTGAATGGGTACTGGTGCCCTTCCGGCATTTGTTTTAGGCTGAAATTAAGGATAAAGTTGAGAAGGTGAAAGGGATGACTATCGCGATACTCTGCCGCCGAAAGCAAAATTTTTCCTGTAATAATCTTCATCGAGGTCGCTGACAATAACTCCCCGCGAAGATGATGCATGGATGAACTTATTGTTGCTCAAATAAATACCCACATGCGATATGCGCCGGCTGTTGATACGGAAAAACACCAGGTCGCCTTCCTGCAGGTTACGCTTGCTTATACGGCGTGACTTCTGCGCCATGTTTACCGTTACCCTTTCCAGGTTGATGCCATACACTTCAAGGTATACTACTTTGGCAAATCCCGAACAGTCGGCTCCGGCTTTGGTTGTGCCGCCAAAGCGATAGGGTGCACCCAGCCAGCCGGCCACTTCGCGCAGCAGATCGGGGTTTTCATTCCCGTTGAGGGCGTAGCCCAGTATGCGGGAGTATTCGGCATAAAAATCTGCGGTTTCCGGTGCTGCAGCTCTCGCCCGTGCAGCACGCCGCTCATTTAGTTCGGCCTCACGGTAGGATGGGGTGTTGCGGAGGTAGGAGCAGCTGCTGGCGAATACAAGAACAAAAATG
>SLOJ01000221.1 GCA_007132585.1 Bacteroidales bacterium
AGTAATTCTGAAACCAGTTTTCGGGTAGTAACAGGCTTTGCAATATATCCATCAAAACCCTCTTTCATGTATTTTTCTTTGTCACCTGCCATTGCATTTGCTGTAATAGCTATGATAGGGGGAGTTTTGTCATACTTCTTTTTTAACTCTTTCATGGCAGTAACCCCATCCATCACCGGCATCATAATATCCATAAGGATTACATCATACTTATCGGGGGTGAAAACTTCAATTGCCTCAATGCCATTTTTTGCTATATCAACGGAGCAATCTGCTGCCTCAAGCATAAGCGAGATAACCTGGATGTTTACATTTTTATCATCAACCAATAATATTTTCAGTCCCAGTGAAACTTCTATATCATCATCTTCTTCTTCATCATCTTCGTTGATTATATCCAGATCTTGTTTTTCCGGTTTAGAATCAAATGTAAACCAAAAAGTACTGCCCTTATCAGGTTTACTTTCCACACCTATTTCGCCGCCCATGTATGATATAAGGTGCTTACAAATATAAAGCCCCAGTCCTGATCCACCCTCAGACCGGGTATTTTCTATTTGCTGGAATATATTAAAAAGTTTGTTTTGATCTTCTTTGCTTATTCCGGGTCCTGTATCTGATACGGATATCTTAATAGTATCAGGTTTGGATTTGTCAGCAATAATAACGTCAATGGTTATTTGCCCGTTTTCAGTAAACTTCATTGCATTGTTGAGAAGGTTCATTATAACCTGCTCTATGCGAAGCTTATCAGATATTACTGTTTCAGGTATTTCAGAATCAATAATGACTTTGAGTTTATTATTCTTGTTTATAAGTTCCGGGTGATTCAGTTTTTTAATATTCTGTATTATGTTTTGCAAACTAAAAGGCTCGTAGCTCAAATGAATCTTGCCTGCCTCAATTTTTGCGATATCCAGAATGTCGTTAATCAATCGTAACAATATTCGGGATGATTCATTAATAATTTGCAAATAATCAGCTTGCTGAGTGTCAAGTTTTGTATTGGCAAGTATTTCACTCATTCCTATTATACCGGTAACGGGTGTGCGTATCTCATGGCTCATATTAGCCAAAAATAAATTTTTTGATTCTGAAGCTTTCTGGGCAAGCTCAGCATCTTTCATAATAGCAAGTGCCTTTTTTTGCTCGCTGATATCTTCGCAGATAAATAAAACGTGTTTCTTATTCAGAAAAGTTACCTCTTTGGCTGAAATATCAAAATACTTTATCTCCTTATTGCTGCAAATAAAAGGTGTATCATTGAATTTCTTATTCTCTTCTCCAATTCCCCTGTTAATTAAATCTGTTATGGTATCTGTATCTGATAATAAAATATCTTTTAACCATAATGAAAGTAGTTGTGGTTTTTTGTATTTAAGAAGCTCACAAATGGATTCATTTACATACGTAAAGCTTTTCTTTTCCGGGTCTGCGAGTATTATTCCATCACTTATTTTTTCACAAATTGACTGGAACAGTTGTTGCGATTCATTATTTTCTTTTTCCAGCTCAGATAGTTCTATTCTTGTTTTCCAGAGTTCGCGGGTAAGTTTTTTTTCGGTTTTTATGTCTTGTCCCTCAGGTATTCTTTCTTCTCTGATCTTCCTTGAAAACCCCGATGAAATCTCCGATGAGTGCATGTATTCGATAAACCATTTTTCGCGGAGTTTTTTCCAGAGCAGGGTAAGTTTAATATTTTGAGGTTGATGCAGGGGTGATTCTGATCTTTCATCATTGGTGATTAAATCTATGCTACCTGATAGTAAAGCACTGTCTGATGAAGTGACTTTTATTTTACGGAATTTTTCATCAAACATCACCGGCCAGGGCAACAGACTTATATTATATTTTAACAGTGCCAGAATCTGTTCAGGTCCCGGAAAGCCGACTTTATTTAAACTGCCAATACCAACTGCATTTTCCGGGAAGAATTGTTTGAGTTGATCCAGATCTTTCTTTTCAATAAAATGTTTTAAAAATAAAACATACTGTTCTCCAACTTCACTTGCAATTGCATCCTGATCATAATATTCCTGCATATTAAATGGTTTTATAAATCCTGCTTACTGATTAGCCTGATTAGGGTTTAAAACCTACCTTGAGACTTTTATAATCTTTTTGATATTTCAAATGTATGAATTATTCTTTTAATCGTCTATATTAAGCTAGTGAAAACAGTATTTTTATCGTTGATTGAAATATCATGCATTTTGTAACAGCGAAGTCTGAATTGTTTCATTTCTAAAAATGCTGCCCGCTGATGATCAGGTGCGGTCATTCCATCGCAGTTTATCTGTATTGCTTTCAGTTTGAATTTTATTATTATCAAGTAACCACTGTATCACCTTTATGATTTTATTTTCATGAATATTGGTATGTGTATTATTTATTATTTCCTGCATGGACATGGGTTGTTTTTTTATAAGTGGTTTGATAAGATCAATAACATTGTCAAACTCGAGCTTGCTCAGGTTAAGTTTGTTTCTTTCGAGGCAAATATCACAAACTCCGCATCTTCTTGCATTGGGCTCTCCGAAATAATCCAGAAGGATTGTGCTTCTGCATCTGCTTCCTGAAAGCACATAATCTTTAATAGCTTTTATGCGTACTTCAGCGAATTTTTTTCTGTCAGTGTAATTTTCAGGTGAGATATTGAGATCGCCTGAATCCATTCGTTGCATAACAAAAGTAAGCTGGGGTGATCTGTTCCGGGGTATATAATGAACAACATTTAACCGGTGAAGCTTTTTAAGTATAGCAGATACCTTGGTTGTGTCAAGCTTTGACCTGGCAGCTAACTCATCTTCATCGATTTTTGTAAATTCTGTAAATAAACCTGTGTATGATCGAAGGATGATTTTGAGAAAAGAATCATAACCCGTATTTGCAACTATAAACCGGTAAAGATCTTCCTTGTTTAGTAAAATCATTGCCCGCGACGGATTAATCAAAGCTTCTGATAAAAATATATATCCATCTTTTTCAAGAATCTTCAGAGCACTGAAAACAGAAAAGCGATCCAGGGCATATTGGTTACAAAAATCAGCCAGGTGAAAATCAAAACTTTTGTCTTTACCGCTTCCCAGTGCCAGTTGAAAATAATTTCCCAGCGCATTGTAAACTTTTCTTATAAAACCTAATGACGGATATGATAATTCGAAAAAATGCTCCAGGTCAATTATGTCAGAATTATTAAAAAGCAATACTGCATATGACTTTTTTTCATCGCGACCGGCCCTTCCTGCTTCCTGGAAATATGCTTCAGGGCTGTCAGGCAGATCCATGTGTACAACAAACCTTACGTTGGGCTTATCAATACCCATACCGAAAGCATTTGTAGATACTATGACCCGGCGTGTTTCCCTGATCCAGTCTTCCTGTTTTTTATCACGCAATTTGGGATCGAGCCCTGCATGATAATAGTCGGCTGAAATTTTATTTTTTACCAGGAATTCAGCAATGTCTTTGGTTTTTTTGCGGTTACGAACATACACAATACCTGTTCCGGGAACTTTCCTGCAAATATTTAATAAGCGATCAAGTTTACTTTCTTCCTTAATAACTGCATAAACAAGATTTTTACGTTCAAAGCTTTTGCGAAAAGTTTTTCCATCTATGAAATTGAGTTTCCGGCAAATATCATCAATCACATCTGCGGTGGCCGTGGCAGTTAGGGCAAGAAAGGGTGTTCCGGGCAGAAATTCCCGTATATCAGCTATTTTTAGGTAGGGTGGCCTGAAATCATAACCCCATTGCGAAATACAATGGGCTTCATCAACAGCAACCAGATTTACCTTCATTTTTGACAACCTGTTTCTTATCAAATCAGTGGTTAATCTCTCGGGAGAAAGATACATGAATTTCACATCTCCGTATATACAGTTATCTATGGCCACATCCATTTCTGATTTGGTTTGGCCGGAGTATATTGCAACTGCCTTAATGCCTCTCTTATTCAGATTACTGACCTGATCTTTCATAAGTGCAATAAGTGGCGAAACTACAATGCAAATACCTTCTTTTGCCAGTGCCGGCACCTGGAAACAAACGGATTTTCCACCTCCTGTTGGCAAAAGAGCCAGGGTATCATTACCATCAAGCACTGACTGTATGATCTCCTCCTGCAAAGGTCTGAAGGAAGAATATCCCCAGTATTTTAGTAATATCTGGCGGGGTTCTGATAATGACATAATTAGTCTTTTGTCCGGATAATCTTGTTAATCTAACTTATTTGAAATTGAAAAATAAGGATTTTTTCCCGTATTTTTACACAAAAACATGCGGTTCAAAATTAATTTATGAAAGTTAACAACCATAAAACTTTCTTCTTTTCTTTCATTTGGCTTATGGTAGCCATGTCTTTGTTTATACCTTCGGCCTTTTCAATTTCAAGACCTCCCTACTTTACAAATCAAAACTATAACCTTCTGGAGGCTGTTTATAATGAGAATGTCAATGATACAGAAAGGTATTTAAAACAGGGCGCTGATCCGAATACATCTGATTTTACAGGTACTACAGCCCTGATGTTTGCTGCCATATCCGGAAATGAAGAAATTACAGATCTTTTATTGGAATATGATGCTGATGTAAATCTTTCTGATAATGATGGTATGACGGCATTATTATATGCTTTGCTGTATTCCAATGATGAAATTAGTTTCATGCTATTGCCGCTGGTTGATGAAATAAATCAGCAAAATGCTGATGGTTTTACTGCCCTTATGTTTATTTCCCAAACTGATAATTTATCTTTTGCGCAATATGCAATTGAAAGGGGAGCAAATGTTAATCATACGAATCGTTTCAGCGTGACGCCTCTTATGTATGCAGCTGCTTTTGGAAATTTTTATATGACAGACCTTTTGCTTTTTTATGGAGCCGAAGTTTCATCTCAGGCAAACGATGGTTCTACAGCTTTACATATGGCAGCATATTATGGTCATGAAGCGGTTATGGGTTTATTACTGGAAATTGGGGCAGATATTGATTGGCAGGACAGCAACGGAAACACTCCCTTACTTTATGCAACAATGGCAGGAAATCCTGTTTCAGTATGGTACCTGATGGAGAGTGGTGCCAATCCTGAAATTCTTAATAACAATGATCTTACAGCTCTCTCGGTAGCAGTTTCAAATAATGATACTGATATTGCAGAATTATTAACTTCATATTCTTTTGTTGAACCACACGCAAAAAGAAAAGCAAATTCTGTTATTGCAAGATCATTATATTCGGGAAATAATGAAATGGTTAGTATCTTAAATGAATTTTTAGGTGTCAGGCCTTCAGGGCTCTATTTCTCTGAAATAAATGCAGGTTCAAGGTTAGAGTTTAACAGCAATGACCTGATGTATGTTTTTGAAGCTTCCATATCAGAGGCCAGGTATAAAATGCTTATCAGATTATCTTTTGCTGGCAGGGTCTTTCCCCGTCCGGTTCAGGTTTATGAAAACCCTGATATTACATACCAATTTCAGGAAAAAAGATTTATCTGGGCTGTTGATCTCCAGAGAGAAATCTTATCATTTTCTTTAGGAAATGCTGCTACGGACCTGTATGTGGGTTTAAGATCAATATTTTCAAATGCATCATATAGCGGAACAGCTATAATGCCACCACGGGGATTCTCAGTTGCTCCGGTATTTGACATGGTATATCGACGCAAAAACTTTTCTGTAACAGGGGGTTATTATTTTCACCGTACCGGTCAAAGTGATATACCTTCAAACCGTTTCAGAATTGGTTTTCAGTATCATATACCGTTATATAATACAAAAGGAACCAGATTCTCACCGATAATAAACTGATTTATTGGAAACAGAATTTAAATTTGGTTTAAGAACAATAAAATTAATTGTCTGCAATGATGAAAATACCTGATACAATCATATTATTCGTGTGTATACTGATTTTTGCTTTTTCCTGCAGAAGTAAATATGAGGACTGTACTGACCAGGATTATGCTGAATGTAATACCGAGATTCCTCAAACAGGAATTATTTCCGTTCGACTGACAATCAATGAGGAAAACCCTGCTATACCCATTAGTGTTTATGATGGGAATTTTGAAAATGGCCGGCTTATCAGGCAGGATACTTTGAGAGTCGGTAGTTATAATTTCGCCCTGTTAACAGAAAAAGAATATTCATTCACAGCAACCTATAAAAAAGCGGGCAAAACTATCGTGGCAGTAAACGGAGGCAGAATAAACCTGATTCGTTACCGTATGTGCGAATTACAATGTTATGATGTTGATGAACCTGAACTGGATTTACGGCTTCGTTGATCATTGAGATTAACCGGCCTTTTTAGCTCAGTGTATAATGGGCACTGGCTGCAATCGCTGCTGCAGCCGTCACAATCTTCTGGCTTTTTCTGTTGTTTTCGGAAGTAGTGAAGTATCCACTTTATTGCAAAATATAGTGCCAGTAAAACGATGAGTATGGTAATGATCCATTGTATCATATCAAAAAAATCTTCAGAATCCCAATAAAGAACCACCCTGGTAAACGATAAAAGATAATAACCAGGCAACCCCTGTTGTATAAAAAACAGTAAATATTCCCCATTTCCAGCTTCCCGATTCTTTTATAATTGCTGCAAGTACCCCAATACATGGAAAATATAATAATACAAATACCATAAAAGAAAGCGCTACCAGTGGTGTAAAAACTTTTTGTCCTGCCTTAGGCCCTTCTGAATAGGTTTGCGACTGAAGTTTCTCTGTCAGTGATGGGCTATGGATTTGAACGTTCTCGTCGGCCTGATATAAAACACCCATTGTACTTACAACAATCTCTTTTGCTGCCAGTCCGGAAAGCAAACTGATACTCATTTTCCAGTCAAATCCTAGTGGCGCCATTACAGGTTCTATAAACCTTCCCAGGTTACCAATCAGGCTGTTTTCCTGTCTTTGCTGCAAAATGGATGTCTCCAACGCTTCCAGTTCATTTTGCTTCATCTGCAACAGGCTGTCTCTTTCTGCCTGATGCGTTTCAGGTATTTGAATGAGCAAAGTTGCATAATCTTCAGCGATAAGTTCAGACTCCCTTTGAAGCTTTTTACTGTACTCAAAACCACCCGGGAAATAACCCAATACCCAGATGATAATAGAAGCGACCAGAATGATACCACTGATCTTCTTCAAATAATGCACTGCTTTGCTCCACATATGTATTACTGCTGCCTTAAATGTAGGAACACGATAAGGTGGAAGCTCCATAACAAAAGGAATTTCTTCGCCCCGGAATATTGTTTTTTTGAAAATAATTGCCGAAACAACAGCCGTAGCTATTCCCAGGGCATAAATCAGAAAAAGTATAGTTCCCTGATAACTTGTAAAAAAGGCTGTGATAAAAAGAACATATACCGGCAATCTTGCACTGCACGACATAAAGGGGTTGATTATCATTGTGAGCAAGCGGTCATTGCGGTTTGCCAGGGTTCGTGTGGCCATGATTGCCGGCACATTACATCCAAAACCCATAAGCAATGGGATAAAGGATTTACCATGCAGACCTATTTTGTGCATGAGCTTATCCATGATAAATACTGCACGAGACATATATCCCGTATCTTCCATTATACTTATGAAAAAGAAAAGCAGCACAATATTGGGTAAAAATACTATTACACCACCTACACCACTGATTACTCCGTTGATAAGCAGGTCTTTGAGTGGACCTGCTCTCATAGTTTCTCCCAAAAATACACTCAACCATTCAACACCGCTCTCAATCCATTCCATAGGATAGGAGCCCAGGAAAAAAGTTGTTGAAAACATTACCCACATAAAAAACAGAAATATGGGAAAGCCGAATAATTTATGGGTAATCAATGTATCTATAACTTCACTGCTTTTACGTCTTTCACTTTCAGCCGGCTCAAGGGTTTCTTTTAAAGCACCGGTAATGAAACCGTATTTTAAATCGGTTATAAGAGTTTCAGTAGTGTCCTTATACTCGTCCTCCAGTTTTTGAAATTCTTTTTGCGAAGTTTCTAGAATCTCTTTGTGGTTATGACAGTTTTCGATAATTTTCGTTGATATTTCAGGGTCTTTTTCCAGTAGTTTGAGAGCCATAAATCGTGTGGAGACCCTGTCGGTCAGATGCTGGTTACCCGGAGCGTTGATTTTATTCTGAATCAGCTTCAGTGATTTTTCAAAAGATTCACCATAATTGATGTGAATATGTCGTTGTGTTTGATCTTTGTCTTCAAAAACTTCAATAACTTTCTCAAATACATCCTTAATACCCTTACCCTTTGAGCTTACCGCAGGAATTATGGGTATACCAATCATTTTTCCCAGCGATTCATAATCCAGTTTATCACCTTTTCTCTCAAGTTCATCAAACATGTTCAAAACCATCACAACCTTGATGTCCATATCAATAAGTTGTGTTGTAAGATAAAGATTACGTTCAAGGTTTGACCCATCGACAATATTGATAACCACATCGGGCAGGTCTTCAGTAATAAAATCTCTTACAAAAAGTTCTTCGGGAGTGTAGGCTGATATTGAATAGGTTCCGGGAAGATCGGTGATATTAAAACGATAACCGTTTTGTTTAAACCAGGCTTGTTTGGCATCTACTGTTACTCCACTATAATTTCCAACCCTCTCACGGGAACCGGATGCATGATTGAAAAAACTTGTTTTACCGCTGTTGGGATTTCCTACAAGAGCTACATTAATATTTCTACCATTCTGACGGGTAACTTTGAAACCTTCGCTTACAATTACACCTTCAAAATCAGGGTTTTTGTACTCCCTTTGCTTGTCAAGCGGAATAACATCAATCAACTGGGCTTCGCTGCTACGCAACGAAACATTATAACCCATTATACTGTACTCAATAGGATCTTTTAGCGGTGCTTTCTTGATTACTTCGATGGTTTTACCTGCAACAAAACCCATTTCAATGATTCTTCTGCGAAAAGCTCCGCGACCCCTGACTTTTACAATTATTCCTTTTTCACCATTTCTTAACTCTAATAGTGTCATATGATTGATACAGGCCGGTTTAAGATAAGTAAGAACCAACTTGCAGCATTACTTAGCTTTATTTAGATTGAATAAATATTGGCAAATTTAAAAAAAAAAAGTGTGTGAAGAAGTTGTCTGCTGCAAAATCCCTAAAAATGGGGATATTGTATTTCCCATATTTGAAATCAGAATGTAAAGCTTAAAAATATACTTACATAATTGGTAAATATGTTTTTTTAAAGATTCTTTAATTTTATACTTTTGTAGATTAATTATTATTTTCGCATAACAGGCTATAAAATGGCGCTACAGGCTGGTGAAATCCTGAAAAATATTCAATCACCTTCCGATCTGAAAGGTCTTGATCTTGATCAACTCAATCAGTTGTGTGATGAGGTGCGCCAGTTTATCATTGATGCGGCATGTATAAACCCCGGGCATTTCGGTGCAAGTCTGGGAGTAGTTGAGTTAACAGTTGCTTTGCATCATGTTTTTAATACTCCTTATGATAAGTTGATCTGGGATGTGGGCCACCAGGCTTATGCACATAAAATTATCACCGGCCGAAGAGATATCTTTCATACCAATAGGAAATACAAGGGTGTAAGCGGTTTTCCAAAAATGAGCGAAAGCACCTATGATGCTTTTGGCACTGGTCATTCTTCAACAAGCATTTCTGCAGCTTTGGGTATGGCCATTGCAAGCGATTTACAAAAAAATAAAGACCGGCATCATATTGCAGTTATCGGTGATGGGAGTATGACCGCAGGAATGGCATTTGAGGCCCTTAACCATGCCGGCGTAGCGAACGCAAACCTGCTGGTTGTTCTCAACGATAATGGTATTGCCATTGATAAGAACGTAGGTGCTCTCAAAGAGTATCTTACGGATATTACCACATCACGAACCTATAATAAGTTAAAGGATGATATATGGAACGCGCTGGGGTCTATCAGTCGTTATGGTCCAAATACCCGTGGGTTGATACAAAAACTGGAAACTGCCATAAAAACCACGTTGCTTAGGCAAAGTAACTTATTTGAGTCACTGAATTTCAGATATTTTGGACCTGTTGACGGTCATGATGTACAACATCTCACCAAAGTACTTAATGATTTGCGGAATATACAGGGCCCCAAGTTGCTACACGTAATTACGGTGAAAGGCAAAGGGTATCCTCATGCAGAAAAGGAACAGACAAAATTTCATGCACCCGGTTTTTTTAATAAACAAACGGGCGAACTTAAGGTGGCACCTTGCGAAAAGAATAAGCCTCCACGTTACCAGGTTGTTTTTGGGAAAACACTTCTTGAACTTGCAGAGAAAAACCCGAAAATAATAGGAATAACTCCTGCAATGCCCACAGGCAGCTCATTGAATATTATGATGAATGCACTACCTGAAAAAGCATTTGATGTTGGAATTGCCGAGCAACATGCTGTAACTTTTTCTGCCGGGCTGGCTGCTCAGGGAATGATACCTTTCTGTAATATCTATTCATCATTTTTTCAAAGAGCATTTGACCAGACAGTGCATGATGTGGCTTTACAAAATTTGCCGGTTATTTTTTGCCTGGACAGAGCAGGCTTGGTAGGGGAAGATGGCCCCACACATCATGGTGCCTTCGATTTGTCGTTCCTGCGCTGTATACCAAATCTTACCATTGCATCTCCCATGAATGAGCAGGAGTTGCGAAACCTTATGTATACTGCACAGGATAACCCTACGGGTCCCATGATAATAAGATATCCAAGGGGGAATGGTGTGATGAAGGATTGGAAAACTCCTTTTGAAAAGCTACCAGTGGGAAAAGGACGAAGGCTAAGGGATGGTAAAGACCTGGCAATCATTTCAATTGGTCCGCTAGGGAATGAAGCCCTGAAAGCATGCGAAATCATTGAAAGTGAGAGAAAAATATTTGCAGCTCTGTACGACCTGAGATTTGTAAAACCCATTGATGAAGAATTACTGCATGAAATATTTTCATCTTACAATAAAATAATAACAATTGAAGATAATGCTATAGCAGGTGGTATGGGAAGTGCTGTTATTGAGTTTATGGCTGACAATAATTATCAGGCCAGAGTTAAGCGACTGGGCATACCAGATTATTTTATACAGCACGGTACTCTTGAACAATTGCACAAAGAATGCGGTTACGATTTTGAATCACTGGTAGAAGAGATTATACATGTATGCAAGAAGAGCTTTGCTTTGCCTGCAGGGTGATTCTGAGTTTGTAGTTTAAAAAGAAAATAACCTTAAATAATAGATTTTGTCAGAATTTTTTGCTCAACTTGAATCTTACCAAAATGTATTACTGGCCTTTGGTCTGACTCTTTTTGCAGGATTATCTACTGGTATTGGTAGTGCAATAGCGTTTTTCACAAAAAATACAAATACTCGCTTTCTTTCCTTATCATTAGGCTTTTCTGCCGGGGTAATGATCTATATCTCATTTATGGAGATCATGCCCAAAAGCGTAGAGGTAATGAATGATATGGCAGCCCGCAGCGCCCATATGCTATCTATTGCAGGTTTTTTTGGCGGAATGCTCCTTATTGCAATTATAGATAAACTCGTACCGACTTTCGAGAACCCACACGAAATACGTAAAGTAGAAGATTTATCAGATAACTCTGAAGAACTGAAAAAGCGAAAACTTTACAGGATGGGTATTATGTCGGCCTTTGCCATTGCTATTCATAACTTTCCTGAAGGACTGGCAACTTTTATTGTTGCATTGCAGGATATTAAGCTTGGTTTGCCCATCGCTATTGCCATTGCTATACACAATATACCGGAAGGTATTGCTATTTCTGTGCCGATCTATTATGCCACAGGAAATCGTAAAAAAGCTTTTAAATATAGTTTTATGTCGGGCCTTGCCGAACCTGTTGGTGCTGCTTTCGGGTTTCTTATTCTTATGCCTTTCTTAAATGATATGGTATTTGGGGTTATTTTTGCTTCAGTAGCAGGTATAATGGTTTTTATTTCTATTGATGAATTGTTGCCTGCTGCGCGGGAATACGATGAGCCACACCTTTCGCTTTATGGATTAATTGGCGGCATGGCCGTGATGGCTCTCAGTCTGATAATGTTTATGTAAGACAGTTGTATAATTAAAAATAACGCCATTATTCTATGTATATAAGCGAGACGCATATAAGAGTCAGATACAGTGAAACAGATCAAATGGGATATGTATATTATGGTAATTATCCTGCGTATTACGAAGTGGGTAGGGCAGAAGCCATGAGAGAACTGGGCATGACTTACCGCCAAATGGAAGAGAAGGGTGTTATGATGCCAATCGCATCGATGCAATTAAAATATATCAGGCCAGCACATTATGATGATTTTCTCACTATAAGAACCATTGTAAAGGATTTTCCGGGATCGAGAATGCATTTTTTCTACGAAGTGTATAATGAGAAAAAGAAACTGATCAATCAGGGTGAAACAGTGCTTGCTTTTGTGGATATCAAATCAGGTCGGCCCTGCCCTGCGCCCGATTGGTTTCAAAAGGCTCTGATGGAAAAATGGCATGCACGTGAAAAGTAGTTTTATTGAATAATTTTTATAAACAGTTTTATAGTAATAAATATGGAAATAATACTTGCCAAGAAACAACAGGTAATTGTAAATTACAAAGGGTTTGAAATTTTAACCGACCAACCTGAAAAAGCCGGAGGTGACAATGCTGCTCCTTCACCCTTCGACTTTTTTCTCATAAGCATTGGAGCATGTGCAGGTTGGTATGTCAAATCATTTTGTCAGCAACGCAATTTGTCAGAAGAAGGCATAAAAGTAATGATGAAGACCCACCGCAATCATGAAAAAAGAATGATAGACAATATTGAGATAGATATTAAATTGCCACAAGATTTCCCGGATAAATACCGCGATGCAGTTATAAAAGCAGCAGGCGCCTGCACCGTTAAGAAACATATTGCAGATGCACCTGAGTTTTCCATTGTTACCAGCAAATAAAACCCTAATTTTGCAAGATTATGAGCAAAAAAACACTGGTTATGGGGGCAAGTCCAACCCCTACAAGATATGCTTACAAAGCAGTTAAAAGATTACTTTCATATGGCCACGAAGTTGTTGCTATAGGTAAGATTGAATCGGAAATTGATGGTGTGAAAATCACAAAGGAAATGATTGATATTCCCGACCTGCATACTGTTACCATGTATCTCAATCCCGAAAAGCAGGAGCCTTATCTGGATTATATACTGGGCCTTAAGCCTAAAAGAATCATTTTCAACCCGGGGAGTTATAATCCAAAACTTGATAAGATGGCCAAAGATGCAGGTATTAAAGTACTTGAAGATTGTACTTTGGTAATGCTTGATATGGATGACTTTTAATCAGGTTCATGAATATTTTTTTATCCCTTACTCAAAATCCACAGGCTCTCGTTTGATCTGATGGGTTATATCATTTTATAAATCCAACAAAAAACAGATATGAAAACAAAAAATCTGGGCTTCGACTCCAAGCTTATTCATGCCGGGGCGTTTGAAGATCAATTTGGTAGTGCCACAGTACCTATTTATCAGACATCTACCTTTAAATTTAAAAGTGCCGATCACGGTGCCGCTTGTTTTGCAGGCGATGATGACGGATATATTTATACACGTATAAATAATCCTACAATTGATGCTCTTGAGAATCTGATGGCTGAACTGGAAAATGGATACAGGGGCATTGCATGTAGTTCGGGTATGGGTGCCGTAAATTCTATTTACATGTCTTTACTGAGCAATGGTGATCATATGGTCAGTACTGCTGCTGTATATGGCCCGTCAAGGGTGGTTATGGAAAAGCATTACTCGCGATTTGGTGTGGAATCTACTTATGTTGATACCTGCAATCCTGAAAACGTTCGTAAAGCAATACGTGCAAATACTAAAATGCTTTATATCGAAACCCCTGCCAACCCAACCATTGACGTTACCGATCTTGAAGAAATGGTGAAAATTGCAAGAGAGCATAACTTGATTACTGTGGCTGATAATACTTTTTGCAGCCCGTTTCTTCAAAAACCGCTCGATTTTGGGTTTGACCTGGTTTTTCATTCCATTACCAAGTTCCTGAATGGACACGCCGATATTGTAGGCGGTGCAATTGTTGCGAAAGACAAGAAAATCTATGATCCTGTCAGAGCTATGATGATTACCCTGGGTTGTAATATGGACCCCCATCAGGCCTATATGGTTATACGTGGAATAAAAACGCTGTCTTTGCGCATGGAACGTTCGCAGGCAAATGCAATGAAAGTTGCAGAATATCTGGAAAAACACCCCAAAGTAAAATGGGTGAAGTATCCAGGTTTAAAATCGCATCCACAATATGAGCTGGCACAAAAGCAAATGACTGGCACTGGCGGTATGATCAGTTTTGAACTTAAAGGAGGGCTGAATGCCGGAAAAACTTTAATGAACTCTGTAAAACTTGCTATTCTGGCAGTATCGCTCGGTGGTGTTGAATCGTTGATTCAACATCCGGCATCTATGACACACTCCAAGATGGATCAGCAATCGCGCGAGAAATCTGGTATTACCGATGGATTGGTAAGATTTTCGGTAGGAATAGAAAATATAGATGATATTTTAGCAGACCTTGAACAGGGTCTTGATAAAATATGATAGTCTGGTAATATCATTTAATCAGCCATTTTAAGGCTTCCTGCCCATCCCTTTGAAATTATATTTGTATTTTTGTGGGCATTTTTAAAATCAGTAATGTAATAAAACTGTTTACGATAGATTGAGCAAACTAAGAATTTGCCAATAGTATTCCTCCTTAACTTTAGTTAGTAATTTTAATTTTTATTTTGATGGAAAACAAAGAGCTGCTTAACCCCGATTCTGAAAATAATAATAAAGAAAAAGGGCAAGAGAACCTGAACCCGGAAAAGGAAACTGTAAATTCTGATATGGAAAAAGAAGATAAACTTCAGGATGAAAACCAGAAAACAGACCCCGGTAATACTGAAAATGGAACGAAACACGAATCATTATCTGATAAGCCCGCTGATGAAAATTCCGATAAACAAGCGAATGAACAAGCTGAAGATAAAGATGTAACACAAGAAAAAGCAGGCAAATCACCTGATGTTTCTGAAAGTGAAAAGGAAGTAAAAGAAAAATCATCAGAAAAGGAGCAGAAGGCCGATAAAGAGGAGTCAGATGATGATGTAGAAGAAGATCTTAACGAGAAATATAATTCATTATCAAAAGAAGAACTGGTTGAAGCACTTGAAGCTCTCGTGCTTCATGATGATATCAAATATATAAGAAAGCATATTGGATTTATAAAAGTAGCTTTTCGCAATTTCCTCAAGGAAGAAAGTATAACCAATTACGAAAAAAGTATGGATAAGCAGCAACCTGAAGGCGATACGGGTGTTGAAGGTGATGCTGTAGATGAACTGCTTGTGAGATTTGATAAAGCTTTTGATATATATAAACAAAAGAAAACTGTTTACGATCAGGCTTTGGAAAAGCAAAAGCAGGAAAACCTGCGAACCAAAGAAGCCATTCTTGAAGAATTACGCAATCTTATTGATTCGGAAGAGGAGCTGAAAAAAACCTACGATCATTTTAAAGAACTCCAGGAAAAATGGCGTGAAATAGGCCCCGTGCCGCAATCAGCAAACAATACTCTTTGGAATAACTATCATTTTCTTGTGGAGAAGTTCTTTGACAAGGTAAAGATCAATAAAGAACTTCGGGATCTTGATCTGAAAAAAAATCTTGAAGCAAAAACCGAATTATGTGAGAAGGCTGAAGAGCTACTTCTGGAAACTTCTGTAAACAAATCTTTCCAGAAACTACAAAAACTACATGAGGCATGGAAGGAAATCGGGCCGGTTCCAAAAGAGAAAAAAGATGAGATGTGGGACCGGTTTAAAGCTGCAAGTGATTCAATAAATCAACACAGGCAAAAGTTTTATGAAGAGTTAAGGGAAGAACAAAATAAAAACTATGCGGCCAAAATCTTGTTGTGCGAAAAAGCAGAGCAAATAGCGGCTGATAGTCCTAAGTCTCCCAAAGAATGGCAGCGCAATACTGAAAATATAAATGAACTGTTTAAAGTCTGGAAAACCATTGGATTTGCTCCTAAAAAGGTAAATGATGAAGTTTGGGTACGCTTCAGAACGGCACTCGATACTTTCTTTAAGAGCAAGAAAGGATTTTTTCAGAAATATAAGGACGAGCAGTCTGAAAACTATAATCAGAAACTCAATCTTTGCATGCAGGCAGAAGCTCTTAAAGACAGTGAAGATTGGAAAAGAACGACTGATGAACTCATTGCACTGCAGCAGCAATGGAAAAAGATAGGTCCTGTGCCCCGCAAGTTTTCCGATAAAGTTTGGAAAAGATTCAGAGCAGCCTGTGATGAGTTTTTTAACCGTAAGGCCGAATATTTTGCCAATATTGGTGAAAAACAGGAAGAAAATTATAAGAAAAAGAAGGAGCTCATTGAAAAGATTAAAAATCATGGGTATTCAAAGGATAACACCGAAAATCTCAATATTCTCAAGGAGTTTCAACGCGAATGGATGGAGATTGGGCATGTGCCTATAAAACAAAAAGATGCCATTCAGAATGAGTTCAGGAAAACCATAAATGACCAGTTCGATAAGTTGAATATCAGTCGCAAAGCCAAATCTACCATTGGCTTTAAGAACAAAATTGAAAATCTGAAGAATTCACCTAATGCCGATAATATCATAAACAAAGAGCGCGCATTTCTGATGAATAAAATTAATGCACTTCAGAATGATATAAAACTCTGGGAGAATAACATCGGCTTTTTTGCCTCCTCAAAAAAGGCGGATGTGCTCAAGTCAGAATTTGAAAGTAAGATAGAAAAGGCCCGCACCGATATTGCTATCCTGGAAGAGAAACTTAAAATCCTGTATGAATCACAATCTTAAATGCAATATTTCTGAGATGCCTGAGTTTATCTGTTAAAGTTCATCTATTTTTAAAAAATAGCATGAAACATCCATACATAAGCTTTTTATAGTTAATTGAACGATTCTGATTTATGGTTGTTTTAATGAATAATATTATTCAAATTACAAACCGATGAAAAGGCTTTTTCTTATAATATTTCTCTTTAGCTGGGTAAATATTTCGCACGCCCAGTTCTCAGCAGGATTGCGCGGTGGGCTGCATTTTTCATCTCTCCCGGAAAGAACTTATGTTATCAATAATGCTTTAATTGACGCACTTCCTGATTCTTATACGGGTTTTCACTTAGGATTCATTTCTCAAATAAAAATAAGCGGATTCTTTCTTCAACCCGAATTTCTTTATGTTTCGTCAGGTAATCACTTTCGCTATCAACACCCTGATCAGGAGCGTGATGTCTTTTTTATACAACGTTTTTCCAAGGTCGATATTCCGGTTTTAATAGGATTGAGGGCCGGCCCTTTAAGAATAGGTGCAGGACCCGTAGCTACAAGGTTTCTTGAGAACTCATCAAACCTAAAGGATTCGGAATACTATACGGGCGATAAGAATATTTCCGAAAAATTTAATGAAACTACTTATGGTTTTCAACTTGGCTTCGGGCTCGATATCGGGAATATCGCTCTCGATCTCAAGTATGAAGGTAGTTTAAATAATTATAGCGAAGAAATAAACATTGGTGGAGTTCCTTTTGCCTTTGATACCCGTCCGCGGCAAATAATATTCAGTATCGGTCTTATGATTTTCTGAAAAATATTATGTAATGGATGTTTCAGAATTGTATCTTGCTCGTTGAGCAGTTCGTTAAACTCATTACGGTCTTCATCATAAAAATCGCCGAACACCTGTCATAGTGGCGATTACACGGGCTCAGCGTCCGGTTTTCATCATATATCTGTCATACAGCCTTTTTTATCGGAATGTAATTGCCTTTACAGGAGAAACTCTGGCAATAATATGGCTTGGAATAATCAGCATAGCTATGCAGATGGCAAATGTGCCAAGGTTTAGGATAGCAATATAAAAAATATCGAAATTTATGGGAACAACATCAACAAAATAAGATTCCTGTGATAGTTTTATCAGCCCGGTCTTTTGCTGAAGCAAAGCCAGACCAATTCCCAAAAGATTTCCCAGTAACAAGCCCCTTAGTATTAAAAAACCTGCATGGTAAAGAAATATCTTTCTTACCTGATTATTTGCAGCCCCCATGGCTTTAAGAATTCCGATAAGATTTGTTTTCTCCAATACCGATATTAGTAGGGTTGTGATCATATTGATGCTTGCCACAAGCACCATGATAATTATTATCACATAAACATTCATATCAAGCAATGCCAGCCAGTCAAATATTTGCGGGTATACTTGTCTTATGGTTTTTGAGTCCAGAGAATAATGTATATTGTCGCGGACAACTTCATTCATCCTTTCTATATGTCTGTAATTGTCAACAAGTACTTCAAAACCTCCCACCTGATCGTGTTGCCAGTTATTAAGTCTTTGAATATGACCTATATCACCGAGAATGAATAATTTATCCAGCTCTTCCAGGCCGGTTTCGTAAATACCTGCTACGTTAAGTCTGCGCACACGGGGTGGATCCTGGATAAAATACACGAATACATCATCCTGAATATTCAACTGTAACAATTTTGAAATGTATTCCGATATGATTATCTGGTCGGTTCTGGAGGTATCAGAAATGTCTAATATTTGTCCTTGTTTGAGTCTGTTCCGGAAAAAGTCCCAATGAAAATCACTGCCAATTCCTTTAAAAATTACCCCGTGGATTTCATCATCGGTTTTAATAATACCGGGTTTGGTTGCAAAAACCTGTATGTGCTTAATGCCTTCTTCGTTTTTAAGATCAGTGTAGAAGTCCTGATATTTACTAATGGGTCGCGCTTCGTAAGAAACATTATAATCAAAACTGGTTATCTGGATATGGGAGCCAAAACCAATCACTTTGCTGCGTATTTCATTTTGAAATCCTGTTACAACAGCAACAGCAATGATCATTACAGCAAGACCAAGCGAAATGGAAAGGATTGCTATGGCCTTTACAAGTCCGGTAAGCCTGGGTTTTTCTGCCCCAATATTGCGGGCAATAAAGAAAGGAAAATTCAAGTTATTGATATTTTAAAAACATTCCTGCCTGCAAAAATATAATTTTATTTCCATCTGTATCCGATACAAAAAAGCATAAGTCACATTAATATGTAAATTGTTTAAATTTTGCATGATTACTGCACAATTAGTATTAAATGATTTGATTTTGGTGCCGGTTTTCGCTATATTCGATCATTAATTTTAATTTAAAAATATAAACATATGGACAAGAGCTTATTGAAAAAATTGATGGAAGTTAAACAATACCCATGTGTATCCATTTTGTTGCCCACTCACCGAACCGCACCTGATAATCAAAAAAATGCAATAAGATTGAAAAGACTTGTGAAACAGGCAAGCGATATGGTTGAGAAGGAGCTGAGTAAAAAAGATTCCAAACTTCTGGCAGGGAAAATTAAAAATCTGGCTTCCAGGGTAGATATCAGCCATACCCTTGATGGACTAGCTCTTTTTGTCAGCAGCGATATTGAAGAAATGGTTGATATACCCTTCAGAGTAAAAGAAAGAGTTATTATTGATAAAACTTTTGCTACCCGCGATCTCATAAAAACTTCTAATCGTGGAACCAATTATTTTATACTTGACCTGAGCCTTAACAGAGCCAGGCTGCTTTCCTGTTTTCGTGATCAGGCAACCGAAATAAAAGATAATGGCTTTCCTATGGAGAGTGAATTTGATATGCTTGAGCTGAATTCTACCGATTTCTCAAGGGAAAAAAGAAAGCAGATCAGGGAGTTTTTCAACCGTGTTGACAAAGCATTTCTGAGTAAATATAATTTTGATAATATTAAGCTTGTAATTGCCGGAGTAAAGAAAAATTTATCCTTATATCGTGATGCTGCAGATTCAAAGGAAATAATTTATGAACAACTGGAGGGTAATTTTGAGTCAACATCAGTGCATGACCTTGGCAAGAAAGTCTGGGAGATTGTTCGCGGGAAAAATAAAAAGGAAAGGCATAAAGCACTAAATGAAATACAAAACGCAATCAGTGCAAATAAACTTGCATCAGGAATTTCAGAAGTATGGAGAACTGCAATGGAAGGCAGGGTGAGTTTATTGGTTGTTGAAGAAGATTATCAGGTTAGTGCAGCTTTGGGTGATAATAATTCACTTATTCTTGATATAAGCGATATACCCGGAAAAGAAATAATACCCGATGCAGTTGATGAAGTGGCAGAGTTTGTTGTAGATAAAGGTGGTAAGGTTGTTTTTGTAGATAACGGAACGCTTGGCAAGTATCATAAAGTTGCTGCAATTCTTCGCTACTAAAAAAGCAAAAAGGGTGAGGTCATTTTTTATCAATGAACCTGCACCCTTTTTAATTTATTTATTCTCAAATACAAGTTCATCATTTTTTATATCAATATGAATGTGTGAATCTCTTGTAATTTTTCCGGCAAGAATTTCTTTTGAAAGGCGGTTAAGTATGTACCTTTGAATAGCTCTTTTTAATGGACGGGCACCATATTGGGGATCAAACCCTATTCTTGCTACCCAGTCGATAGCTTTATCTGTAAGGCTCAACATTATTCCGTTTTCCGATAGCATATCCTGAGCAAACCTTATCTGAATTTTTACAACGTCGCGTATTTCATCGAGATTTAAGGGCTTAAACATAATTATTTCATCAACACGGTTCAGAAACTCAGGCCGGATGGCTTTTTTCAGCAAAACAGTCACTTCATTTTGTGTTTTTTCAAGAATCTCATTATGATTGCTCTCATTCATTTTCCCGAAGTTTTCCTGAATGAGTGATGACCCCATATTGGATGTCATAATAATAATGGTATTCTTAAAATCGGCTGTACGTCCCTTATTATCAGTAAGCCTGCCTTCGTCGAGTACCTGCAGAAGAATATTAAACACATCAGGATGTGCTTTTTCTATTTCATCAAGCAGAATTACAGAATAGGGCTTTCTTCTTACAGATTCTGTAAGCTGGCCACTTTCTTCATACCCAACATATCCGGGAGGAGCTCCAATCAAACGGCTTACCGTATGTCGTTCCTGGTATTCCGACATATCAACGCGAACCATGGCATTTTCATCGTTAAAAAGAAACTCTGCCAGAGCTCTTGCCAACTCGGTTTTTCCCACACCGGTTGTTCCCATAAAAATAAAGGACCCTATGGGTTTTTTATGATCCTGCAATCCTGCCCGGCTTCGTCTTATCGCATCTGAAACAGCTTCAATGGCTTCCTGCTGACCCACCACGCGTTTATGAAGCTCATCTTCGAGCCTTAACAGCTTATCTCTTTCACTTTGCAACATTCGGCTAACCGGAATACCTGTCCAGCGCGATACCACATCGGCAATATCTTCAGCAGCAACCTCTTCTTTTATTAGTGCTTGAGATGATTGCATCTCATGAAGTTTTTCATTGAGTTTCTCCAGTTCGGTTTCTGTTGCTTTCATATGCCCGTAGCGGATCTCTGCCACTTTACCAAAATCACCGTTTCGTTCAGCCTGGTCAGCTTCAAACTTTAGATCCTCCAGTTTCTTTTTTTGTTTCTGAATTCCGTCAACTACTTCTTTTTCACTTTCCCAGCGTGCTTTTAATTGGTTCTTTTCTTCATAAAGATTGGCTAAATCTTCATTAAGTTCTTTTAATTTTTGTTCGTCTTTTTCTCGCTTAATAGCTTCTTTCTCAATTTCCAGTTGCCTGATCTTTCTTTCTGCTTCATCTAATTCCTCGGGAACCGAATTCATTTCCAGCCTGAGTTTTGATGCCGCTTCGTCAATAAGGTCAATAGCCTTATCGGGTAAAAAGCGATCAGATATGTATCGTTGCGAAAGATCAACAGCGGCTACAATAGCTTCGTCTTTTATACGCACCTGGTGATGGGTTTCGTAACGCTCTTTAAGTCCGCGCAGAATTGAAATGGCATCGGTGCGGTCAGGTTCATCAACCATTACAGTCTGGAATCTTCGCTCTAAAGCCTTATCTTTTTCAAAATAACGCTGATATTCTTTAAGGGTTGTGGCACCAATAGCCCTGAGTTCACCGCGTGCAAGGGCAGGTTTTAAAATATTGGCGGCATCCATGGCGCCCTCACCTCCGCCACCTGCACCCACCAGAGTGTGAATTTCATCAATAAACAAAACAACTTCGCCATCTGAAGTAACCACCTCCTTAATTACTGCTTTCAATCGTTCTTCAAACTCACCTTTGTATTTGGCTCCAGCTATAAGTGCACCCATATCCAGACTGAATATTTTTTTTGATTTAAGATTTTCCGGAACATCGCCGTTAATTATACGGTGAGCCAACCCTTCGGCGATAGCAGTTTTACCTACGCCGGGTTCACCAATAAGGATAGGGTTGTTTTTGGTCCTTCTTGAAAGAATCTGAAGGATGCGCCTGATCTCTTCATCGCGCCCGATTACAGGATCCAGTTTACCTGTTAATGCAAGCTTATTTAGATCATTGGCGTATTTGCCCAAAGCATTATAGGTTTCTTCGGCCGACTGACTGGTAACCTTTGAACCTTTTCGCAGTTCTGTAATGGCTGCCTTAAGATTTTTTTCAGTTAAACCACTGTCTTTCATCAGCCGGCTTATATTATCGTTGTTATTCAATAATGCAAGCAGAAGATGTTCAATTGAAATAAACTCATCATCAAATTCCTTGAGAAAGCTTGTTGCATTTTGAAGTACTTTACTGGTATCGTTGCCGAGATAAGTATTGCCTCCACTTACTTTGGGGTATGATTCTACCATACGGTCAAGCACCTGCCTGAAATTCTGAAGATTTACATTATTTTTCTTCAGTAAATGGGGTGTAACACTCTCATCAACCGCTAAGATACCCTTTAACAGGTGACCTGTTTCTATTGCCTGGTGTTGGTAACCCATAGCAATTTCCTGCGCTTTCTGCAGTGCTTCCTGCGATTTTAAAGTGAAATTATCTAAGTTCATGGCTATTATCTGAATATTATGTTTTTATGTATTCTTGTAAAATAACTTGCTAAATTCATTCAAGCGCATTCAAAGAGTGCACCAAGTTGTGATGTATTGTTTTTGAAGACATTATGGCATTTCAGAGATACTGTGGGCTGACAAAATTTCTGAACAATAAATAAAATTTTAATTTCGGGCTCCAAATGAAGCGATCTTTTTGTATTATTGCCCACTGAAAATTTCATAAGGTTACAAAAGAATAAGTTTTCCCGTGAATATGATATTATCTATGCCAATATAATATTATTGCATAGTGATTTTACTTCACTGGCAAAGAATAGAATTGTTTGTTCATGTTAAAATAATAAAGTCATGTTAAAACGTATACAGTTGCACTGGCAAATATTAATTGCCCTAGTTTTAAGTATCATTTTTGGAATTACACTTCCAGCCTATGTAGAATATGTAAGCTGGATGGGGGATGTTTTTTTACGCGCACTCCAGATGATTATAGTGCCACTGATTTTTTCTTCTATTGTTTCAGGTGTAACCGGAATCGGATCGGGGCAAAACCTGGGGCGAATGACATTAAAAACCATTGGTTACTACATGACCACCAGTTTGTTTGCTATTGTAACAGGTTTGTTACTTGTAAACATTATACGACCCGGGGTAGATGCAGATCTTGGGCTAAGTGCCAATGTGGAGGGATTAGCCGCCAGTGGTGATTCTTTCGGGCAAACACTTATAAAAATTATTCCCACCAATATTGTTGAATCCATGGTAAGGGGTGATCTGCCCTCCATAATTTTCTTTGCTATATTTTTTGGCTTTTTCGCCACCCGCGTAATGCCACAGTATAGCGACTCTGTGGTAAACTTTTTTAATGGCATTTTTGAGATCATGATGAAGATCACTTTGTTCGTAATCAAATTCACTCCTTTGGGTGTATTTGGAATAGTCTCAGCAATTGTTGCTGAAAATGGAGATAATTTAATTGCCCTTTTCAGTAGTATGGGAATATATATGATAACTGTACTGGGCGCATTGTTTATACATGCATTTGTAACACTTCCATTGCTGATGAAGTTTATTGGTAAAGCCAACCCGGTAAAGCATGCCCGTAATATGTCGGTACCATTGTTAACAGCATTTTCAACATCCAGCAGTAGTGCTACACTGCCGCTTACCATCGAGTCGGTTGAGTTTAAAAGTGGGGTTTCCAATAAAACAACCAGTTTTGTTTTACCCCTTGGGGCTACCATTAATATGGATGGTACTGCGCTTTATCAATGCATTGCTGTGTTGTTTATTTCTCAGGCCTATGGTGTAGATCTGAGTATAGTACAGCAATTCATAGTAATATTAACCGCGTTGCTAGCTTCAATTGGTGCGGCTGGTATACCTATGGCCGGTCTGGTTATTATTTCAATAATTTTGTCGGCAGTAGGGCTGCCACTTGAAGGTGTGGGTCTTATTTTGGCGGTTGACCGGATCCTGGATATGGTAAGAACATCAGTTAATGTGTGGAGTGATAGCTGCGGTGCGGTAATTATAGCTAAAAGTGAAGGTGAATCAACGTATGTATGATGGCTTTTAAAAAAGTTATCAACAGTAAAAAAAAAGCTGCCTGAAAAGGCAGCTTTTTTTAAAGAGGAATATTTTTAATCAAATGTAGAAGTTCCTGGTACTCCATCGATTATATAATCAATGGTAAGGATTTTCTGAGCTTCACCATCATAAGTTCCTGTTCCTTCTATGCTAACACCCTGGTGTGTTTGCTGAGGAATAGTAAGAACTGGGCCGTTGATAACACCAAGAACAATGATATTTTCAAAATATAGTTCATTGAATCTTAATTCGTTAAATTCAGGGCCCCTTGTTACGGAAACAGGATAAGGAGTGTACTGAGTTCCATCATTGTCAACATCAGTTACCTGATAAGTTTTAACTAATTTATCAGCCTGTACATAAACATTTCTCTGGCCAGTTTGGCCTTCTACGCTGTATGATGCAACATAGTGATCAACAAGTACATTGCTCCAGGCAGGGTTCCAGAGTACCTGTACATCTTCGATGTCTGCTCCGTCAACTGTTACGCCATTCAGCGGATCAAATTCATCTCCAAGATCAATCGTAACATCTGTTGTAGGAACCGTAAGGGTTACTTCAGTTTCACAAGCAGTAAAAATAAAGGCACCAATTACAAGTGTCATAGTAAATTTTAACCAATTTTTCATAATTTCAGGTTTTGTTAATAAATAAAAGATAATTAAAAGAGTTGTTTTTATTGTCGTTGCAAAATTAATGGTTTTTTCTTTAAAATGAGTTTTTATATCTTTTTGAAAAAAGAGTAACTTTGTAATAACGATTACATAAACTAACCAAAAGACAAACCAACTATGAGAAATTTTTTCGGCATTTTATTTTTAGTAGGCATAGTTGCCTTAACAGCTTGCGGGCCAAGCAAAAAAGAACAAGCTGCAGAGCAAGCCAGGCAGGATTCAATCGCTGCTGTTGAAGAAGAGGCACGTCAGGATTCAATTGCTGCTGCTGCTGCTAAAGCTGCTGCTGCTGCTGAAGCTGCTGCCGATGCTGCCGCTGCTGCTGCAAAACAAGAAGAAGAAGAAATCAGACCAAGCAGGAGGGGTGATACTGATGTTAAATCTGAAGAAGACAGACCTGCCCGCCGCGGTGAACAAAAAGAAGATGAAGAAGAAGAAAGCAGGCCTGCCCGTCGTGGTAGCTGATAGCTTTATTTATAATAAAAAAAAAGGATGGTTTGATTACCATCCTTTTTTTATAAACTTATTTTCTTTAGTGTTTCTTTCAGCTTATCCGGTGTTACAGGTTTACTTATAAATCCATTGAAACCATATGTATCAAGATTCACTGCATAATCTGCAGGATCATGCGCTGTAATTGCTATTACCGGAGTGTTTCTCTTTTGTATATCAGTTAGTTTTTTCCGAATATACACAGTGGTTTCAAGTCCGTTTTTTACCGGCATTTCTATATCCATCAAAATAAACTTGTAGTCATTCTTTTCAAGCTTATCTATGGCGATGTCTCCATTAGATGCTTCATCATAGGTATAACCAAGCGACTTTAAAACCAGTCCGATCTGTACTCTGCTTGTGAATAAATCATCTGCCACTAATACTTTCATCTTATTCCATTTCCGTTTAACATGGTTGCATCTAGACTGATAATCTGAAATGCTTTTTCATTTCTGCAAAGTTAAATATTTAGCAGAGTAAATTACATATGAACTCAATATGATATACGATGTAAAGGTATTTAAAAAAAAGGAAACCTGTTATTTTTTAGCTTGAATATTTTTAAGAGAAACCCTGAAGTTTTACGAAATAAATTCACGTAGTTCTACGGTTTTTAATGGATTCACGCCTTTTTATTTTTATCATGAATTTCAGGATGATTTAAAAACGTAAATCATTTTTACGATGTTTTAATCTGTTTTTATTTAAAAAACCAAAATAACAGGGATGAGTTTTACCAACAACCAGCACAAAACAACTAAAACTTACGGCGATAAAAGATTGCAGGAAACCTTTTCAGGCATTGATTTTGACTTAAAACACCTTAAGCAATTTTCATTTGATTGTTTTTTTAAAATTAATCATACCCTTAAAACAAACAGAAAGAAAGCCGAAGAATTGATTTTAGATGTTTTGAATATTTATCAGCTCATAAGGGAAACAGGTAACTCTGGCTCGCTTAAAAAAATTCAGGAAAATATAGCAATGGTCAGGGATGGTTTTTCAGGACTGGAAACAGAAATTGAAGATACAATTCAAACGCTTGATAATGTTCAAAAGGATGTGGCCATTATGTATTCACCTTTCCGGTTTATAACACAAAACATGTCTAAACTGGATGAACTTTTATCAGAAATAAAGCTTACAAATATTTTCAAAGACCGCAGCTCTAAAAGTTTTACTGAAGATGAGGCATTAAAGATTCATTCTGTAATTCAAAAGGTTAAGCATAGCAGTCCGGTATTTGAAGAAAACATTTATAACATTGAGCAACATTTAGGAAATATAAATGCGGAATTGACTCAACTTAAAAACTTTTTTGCCGAAGAGTTGCCTGAAACCTTGAATCAGCTTGATGAATTTATCAATTCTGTTTCAATAAGAAACAAACAAATCTCAAGAAAACAGGAAGATACAGAGGCCCAGGTGATGGCACTCAGGAGCCTGGTGGTTCGTATTGTTGAAAATCTTGAATACAGAAACCTTATCAATACACGCCTGAATCACATTCAGGAAACACAAAAGATGGTGGTGTACGATCTTTATCACTCAAGTGTAAAAGGTGCTCAGAACCTCGGGAATACATTGTACCATGAAATTGCTAAAATTAATAATACCCAAACAGAGCGTCTTCTTTTTACCAACAAAGAGTTTAAGGATTCTGTAAATCATATCTCACGGATTATTTTCCAGGCAGGGGAGAAAATGGAAATGATAATAAAACCCTTGAATGAAAACGATGATCAGCAACCCATGAATTCAGTTTTTGGAAAATATGGTATTGAATTTGATAAGTTTCTTGAAAAAAATTCCTGCATGGTCGATAAATACCATCGCATTACAAAGGATATGGCGCTCATATACAATATATTCAATGAGCTGTTTATTAAATTCAAAGAACTTGAACGGATGGAAAATTCAGTTGAGCAGAAAGTAATAGACCGAATTAGCTACGGTAATCTGCTTATTAGTGAAGATGAAAAAACAGCAACCCTTGCACAGCAGATACTTAAATGTTATGCCGATAATCATATTGAAAAACATAAACTCTACACTTTATTTAATGAATCTATCCAGGTTCTTAAAGAATTTATTGAAAAAAGATCCATAGGGTTATTTGGTAAAAAAGGGCTTGATTTTACAAGAATAAAACTGGAAGAATTAATTAAAGATTACAACGGATTACAACTTAAACTCAGGGAAGAAGAAAGCCTGAAAAGTGATGTGTTTTCAAAAAATGCAGAATTTGTTGCTACTTGTAAAACCGAAGCCGGGAAACTTAGCAGGTATAATTTTCCGGAAAATATTCTTACTAATGTAATTGAAAGGTTTGATAACCTCAATATGATTGTAAAAAAAGCCAAACCAAAAATGTTGCAGAGTAATTTACAGGAGTCGATGGAGAATGAAGCTGCGAATATTTCATTTACAGCAAGATAATGAGAATTTGTTTACGAAAATTTTTGATATGCAAAGTTTAAAGATAAGTTTAATCGAAAAAAAAAGCCCCGATGGCATGTGTCTTCAAATAATTTTTGAAGGTATGCTTACTTTGCAGAATGCTGAACAAATTAAAGAAAAAATAACAAAGGCATCCGGTGAATTCGACTCATTTGATTTTATAACGCAGCAGGTAACTGCTATTGATGTGTCATTTTTGAAAATCATTAAATCTTTTAAAGATTTCCTTGAGAAACAGGGGAAAAAAGTAAATGTAAAACTGGATTTACCTTTCGATTCAGAAAGGTTTTTATGCAATGCCGGAATCATTTTCCCGTTATAATTATTAATTTTATGGTTTATAATTTATTCCATTCAAAAGTTGGTATGAAATCATATTCAGATATAGAGATGCTTGATCATAACATGTTAGAGATGCTGAACTCCTGCGCTGATGGGAATGAAGAACTGATCGATGAAATATTAGATTCTTTTTCACCTGAAGCGGATGAATTGCTGGAATCCATCAAAGAATCGGTTAAAAAAGATGATATGGAGTTGCTGAGAAAATCATCACATGCACTTGCAGGTATTTGTGGATCTGTTGGTGCAAGTCGCCTGCAGCAAATAGCCACTGATATTGAAAATGCTGTTAAAACCGGAAACAATCAAACTGCCCTGGAAACTACTGCAGAGCTATATCCCAACTATACCCTTCTTATAAAAGAAATTGCAAAATACCAGGAATCTAAATAATTCTTCTCTTTCCTAAATAAATTCATAAAAACGGATGAAAATCACGGGTCAGATTTATATATTCTGGAGTAAATTTGTGTCTTTTTTCTGTTTCTATACATACAGTCTTTCCCTTTACTTTCTGCTGATACTTTTTTGAGTAGATTGTAATAATTCTCCCGGGCGGGTGAGCGGTCGAAGGTTTTATAATTAGCCTTTCATTGGGAAAGAGATTATTCTCTGAAGCTTTTTTATCGTTTACTTCCATCATAACATATGGGAAAATAACAATCAGTTTTCCTTTCGTATCCAAAAGTCTTTCTGAATGAAAAAAAAGCTCATTAAAACTGAGTGTTTCGGTATGTCGGGCACGGGTCCGATCATGATTTGAACTTTTCATGCCGTTTTCAAAGAATGGAGGATTACACACAATTAAATCATATGTAATGTTTTCAGTTGGATAGAATTCCTGAACGGGTCTGTTATAAACACTAAACAGTTGTGGCCACGGGCTTTCTGTAAAGTTTTGCGCTGCCTGCTCTGCTGCACCTTTATCAATTTCAATGGCGTGAATTGAAGCCATGGTTTTTTGGGCTATCATAAGAGAGATGAGTCCGCAACCGGTTCCTATATCCAATACCCGTTTTGCCTTGAGGCCAGATGCAAAAGCTCCCAGCAATACACCATCTGTGCCTATTTTCATAGCACTTCGGCTGTCAGTCAAGGAGAACTTTTTAAACTTAAATTGTCCTTTCTTTGCGGAGGGTTTATTCTTCAGGGTTTTCACTGAGGTAAATATCAATTAATCCTTCCGGTGCATCAATAAAGATAATCCTGTTTTTTTTGTCAACTTTCTCTATAAAATCATCCTTCACAGGAATAAGGATATCTTTATCCATAAACCGGATCTCGAAAAGTGGATTCCCCGGATAGTCAAGGACTCTGGTTACTTTACCAATATTGCCTTTTTCCTTGTCGTTGACTTCAAACCCTTCTATTTCGTGAAAGTAGAAAGCATTACCATCGAGTTGAGGCAGGAGATCCAGGGGCAGAAAAAGTTCGCAACCCGATATTGACAACGCATCTTCTTCATTGTCAATATCGTGAAATTTAATTGTCAGCTGATTGGTTTTATTGCGCAATTCTGTACGTTCAGCAAAAAAAGGTACCAGCTTTCCCCGTATGTCAATAAAAACAGATTCCAGGGTTTTATAGTATTCAGGATCGTCAGCGTCAATATAAATAACAACTTCACCTTTGTATCCAAGGGGCTTGATGATTTTCCCTAGGTAAAAACATTTTTCTTTTTGCATGCTAAAAGACAATTGGTCTATATGTAAAGAAACCTGCCAGGTTTATATCCTGACAGGTTTGCACTGTGTAAATCAGAAGTTTTTTACTATTCTTCTTTCTTATCTTCAGATTCCTTATCAGCCTTGGCATCTTCAGTGCTTTCCGGCTTCTTTGCGGAAGTATCCTTTTCAGTTTTTTCGGTCTTCTTTTCAGGAGAATCCTTTTCAGTTTTTTCTTCCTTTGCCTTAGGTGCATCCTTTTCAGCTTTTTTATCTTCAGGTGCATCCTTTTCAGCTTTTTCTTCCTTCTGCTCAGGTGCATCTTCTTCCGCTTTTTCAGCTTTCGCTGCAGTTACATCCTGTTTGGTGCTCTCCTTCTTTTCAGCAGCAGGTTTCTCTGTTGCGGCTTCTTTTGGAGTTGATTCTTCTTTAGGAGCTTCTTCTTTAGGAGCTGCTTCTTTAGGAGCTTCTTCTTCTATAACTTCTTCAGTGCTTTCCTCAGCTTTTTCTTCCTGTACTTCGGCAGCTTTCTTTTTAGCCAGAGCTTCAGCACGAGCTTCATTAACTTTCCGTTCATCTTCCAGGCGCTTTTTCTTCAACTCTTTTTCTGAGAGCTCAGCGTCTTTGGTAATCTGCTCAACCTTAGCGGTTTTATCTTTCAGCCAGGTCTGGAATTTTTCCTTTGCCTCTTCTTCTGAATGAGCTCCTTTTTTAACACCTCTTAAAAGGTGGTCCATCATCAAAACTCCTTCTCTGGATAGAATAAAGCGGGCTGTTTCAGTGGGTTGCGCACCTACCTGTACCCAGTAAAGTGCACGATCAAAATCGATGTTAATGGTAGCTGGATCTGTTGTTGGATCATAAGTGCCAAGTCTTTCAATAAACTTTCCGTCACGTGGTGCACGACCATCCGCAATTACCAAATGATAAAAAGGTTGTCCCTTTTTACCTTTTCTCTGTAGTCTGATTCTTGCTGGCATTTTTTAAAAAATTGATTTTTATGAATATTAATTGAATTTAGGGGTGCAAATTTCCGACTTTTTTTTCAAATAAAAAAGTTTATTTAAAGTATTATTTCTATTTCCCGATTGCCAGTCAGGCACGATCAAAAAAAAAACAATCTTATGAGCCAATTTCATTAAAAATCTTGTATTGGTAGATTAACACGGTTTTTCATTTGCCGAAAAATTATTTCAAAGTGATTATTCACCTCATCTGAATGTTATGGATAATGTAATGTTAAGTGTAAAGGTATTAGGTATTTTTCTGATTTTAAAAATTTTACCATTACCGTTATTTTCTCAGGTTATAGATATACAGGTTGTACCGCCTCAAAAGCTGGATTTTCAATTATACGAATTATGGTATGTAACTGCAATTAATAATTCATCAGAACCGGTAAACGGGTTTTTTGAGGCTACCGTTTATCAGTCAGGAAATGTTGTTGCTCATGCCAGAAGTGCACCGGTAAATTTACCTTCAGGGGTAACGGTATTCAACTACAGAAATTACCAGCTTCTTGAGCCAATAAGGAATATAAGGATAGATAGAAAGTTCGAGGAATACATTATCCGCAATAATTCTTTACCTCCAGGTGAATACGAAATTTGCATCAAATTCTTTCTTTTACCTGAAGAAGAGCAAGCTGCTGAAAGATGCTATTTTATTAATTCTGATAAAATTATACCGCCGGCATTAATCAATCCACCCAATAAAACCATTGTTAAAGAGTTGCGGCAAATGTTTGTATGGTCACCGGCAAGCGGTACGGCTATTCAGCATAATCTGAATTATGAACTAACTGTTGTAGAAATTCTGGGGGGGCAATCCGGAATTGCGGCAATTCAATCAAATCGTCCGTATTTTTTTGCAGAAAATCTTACTTCCCCCATGATTGTATATCCGGCAGCTGCCCGTCCTTTTCGCGAAGGATCATATTATGCCTGGCAGGTAAAAGCTCTTTCAGGCTCTTTGATAGTTGCCGAAAGTGAAGTCTGGATTTTCAGGTTTCAGCAATTTTCAGAAGAAGATGATGAAGATGAAGAGGAGCAAACTGATACCACAGCCGTTGCAGATTTTTGGGAAAAACAATTTTATACACTGGAAACTTCCATTCAGCCTGGTTTTTATTCTCCGAACACAGATATACTTTATTTCACCTGGTTTAATCCTTACAGGGAAGAACAACCCGATATCAGCATTTTAGATAATCATGGAAATGAAATTTTTACCGCTCCTTTAGAGGCAATTCAAAACCATGGACTGAATTTCAACAGTTTGAATTTACTCGAGATTCCACAGTTAAATGCCG
>SLOJ01000090.1 GCA_007132585.1 Bacteroidales bacterium
TCGTAAAGGTCGGTATCAATCCGTGTCAGCTGCGGCTGATTCTGGTTATTTCCCCAATCGCCGATTACATACTGCCAGTTACCTACACCTGCAATATTTACACCGGTATGAGCATAAACATTGCCGGTATAGCCTTCAAGGCCGGTACCAACGGCATTAAAGGTTATGGTAATTTCTGTTTCATCGGTGGGTAAAAGCGGATCGGAAATGATTATTTGCGATTTCACGGAACTACCGGTAAATAATATTGCCAGCAGCACTAAAACAAGTAAGGAAAACTTGCTGTAAAAATTTTTTTTAAGCATCATGCTTTATTAGAGTTAAAATGAATATAATGTAAAGAACTTTTACTCCTTTTTTCCCAGTCTCAAAAATACGAAAAATTATCAACCTGCTTTGTTTATCAACAATTTTTAAGGTTTATTCAGTTGATCACAAACATATATGATCTGAGCTTAGGATCATATTAACTCCATCGGTTGAAATATGAATAATATTGTTATAATTTTACTGTAAATTAAATTTTGAAGTCAGAGATCATATAATGTAATTTTAAACATCATAGCATATGAAAAAGTTTTTTAAAATAACAGGTATTGTAATTGCTGTTTTTCTGGCACTATTGATCATTTTACCCATTGCATTTAAAGGTAAGGTAGTGGAACAGGTAAAATATACGATCAATAAAAATGTAAATGCTAAGGTTGATTTTGGCACATTCAGGATTTCTTTTTTCAGAAATTTTCCAGATTTGTCATTCAGGCTAAATGACTTGACCGTTGTGGGAGTTGAAGAATTTGAAGGTGATACTCTTGCGGATGTGGGAAGCTTTTTTATATCGGTTAATCTCATGAGCATATTCGGAAGCGATGGATTTGAGATTAAAAATATCAGGGTTGATAATGCCAGTCTCCTTCTTAAAGTGCTTGAAAATGGTAAAGCCAACTGGGATATTGCCATCCCTTCAGATGAAGTTGCAGATGTGGATACAGATGATGAATTCGACTTTAAAATCTCACTTCGAAACTTTCGTGTACGTAATTCTCAAATTATTTATGATGACAGATATTTTGATTTTTACACCCGACTTGAAAACTTTAATCATTCGTTAAGTGGTGATTTTACCGCCGATTTTACCAGTATTGCTGTGCGTAACACAACAGCAGAATCGCTATATGTCAGTTATGAAGGGATCCCTTTCCTATGGGGTGTTTCTGCAGATTTAACTGCAGATATTGATGCAAATCTTAACACTTTTGAGTTTACATTCAAAGATAACAGCCTTGTTTTAAACGACCTGATTACCGTTTTTGAAGGCACATTTGCCTGGCCTGATGAAGCGATGAATTTTGACTTTACTTTTTCATCTCCCCAAACTGAGTTTAAGTCTTTTCTTTCGCTTGTTCCAGCCATTTTTGCCAAGGAGTTCGATGGATTGACAGCCTCAGGCAGTATGGCATTTAACGGTCATGTTAAAGGTGTATATGATGAGAACAGAATTCCGGGCTTCGGAATTAACATTGATGTTGAAAACGGAATGTTTCAGTATCCCGATCTCCCAGCAGCTGTTACGGATGTAAATGTAATTACCCGGATCAATAATCCGGGAGATGACGCAGACCTGACTGTAATTGATGTTAGCCGTTTTACCATGAATTTGGCCGGCAATCCTGTCGATTTCAAGATGAATCTGCGAACTCCTGTTTCCGATCCCGATATTAATGCGCAACTGAAGGGCAGGATTGACCTTGGGCAGGTGAAAGATTTTTACCCGCTTGACGAAGGTGAAACACTGAACGGAATAATTGAAAGCGATATGACAGCCCGTGGGCGTTTATCGAGTATTGAGAACCAACGCTATAATGAATTTCTGTTTACCGGGCGATTTGCTGTAAATAATATGACTTACGTGAGTAATGATTTTCCACAGGGAGTTGAGATTTCCACAGCCGACTTCAGGTTCTCACCGCAAATGGCTGATTTGAGGGCATTCAGGATTAACATAGGTGAAAGCGACATAGCAGCATCAGGACGTATTGATAATATTCTTGGTTTTGCACTAAATGATGAGATGCTAAGAGGGCGATTTGATATCAGGTCATCATTTTTTAACCTGAATCAGTTTATGGCCGAAGAGCCGGAAGAAGTTTCTGAAGACGAACCTATAGTGCTTTCAGCTATTGAAATTCCTGCTAATATAAATTTCATTCTGCAGGGAAGTTTTGACAGGATATTATTTGGTGATCTGGAAATAACCAGTGCCCGCGGTAATATTCATATAGCTGATCAGGCAGCCCGCCTGGAAAATCTTCGTATGAATATGCTTGATGGTGTGCTGGTATTAAACGGTTCATACATCGCACGCGATATTAACCGCCCGGAGATTGATTTCGGGCTTAATATTTCCAATTTTGATATTCAGAAAACTTTCAACACTTTCAACACTTTCAGTATCATTGCACCCATCGGTGAAAGGGCAAAAGGAAGGTTTTCTGCCAATTTAAGTCTGCAATCACTATTAGACAAAAATCTTGATCCATTACTGAATACGCTTGCAGGTAGCGGAAGGCTGCAATCATCTGCTGTAACCATTGAAAACAGTCCTGCACTGGTAGGACTGGCAGAAAATCTTAAGCTTGACATGTTCCGGCAGTGGGATATTCGCGATATTCTTGTGTTTTTCGAATTTAAGGACGGGGAGGTAGAAGTTCAACCCTTTGATGTAAACTTCGGATCTTCCAGCGCACGCATCAGCGGAACCCACTCTTTTGATCAATCCATCAATTATATGATGGGGCTTTCGATTCCGCGTGCCGAGTTTGGGGGAGTTGCTAATCAGGCCCTGGAGAACCTGGTAACCCAGGCGGCCGGCAGAGGTTTGGATGTAACACCGGCAGAGACTGTTAATGTGGGGGTGGGTATTACTGGCACTGTAAGTGAACCCAGAATTTCAGTCAGTCTTGCTGAAACAGCAGGTGGATTAAGAGACCAGGTGCAGGATGCCATACAGGATGCAGTGCGTGATGTTGTAGATGATATCCGCCAGGATGTTGATGAAAGAATTGATGATGCTTCTGAACAAGTCAGGGAAGAATTGGAAAGAAGAGCACAGCAGGTCGTCGCGGAAGCTGAAAGGCAGGCAACAAACATCCGCCGTGAAGCCCAAAATGCTGCCGATGTTATCAGAAGTGAAGCCCGTGCCAATGCAAAAAGGCTCGAGGATGAAGCCAGCGGGGCCATTGCCAAAGCCGCTGCAAGAAGAACCGGCGAAGAACTAATTCGGGCAGCTGATCAAAGGGCGGACAACCTTGAGAAAGAAGCTGATGAACGCGCAACCCGCCTGGTGCGGGAAGCTAACCAAAGAGCCGACAGGATAAGGGCAGGAGAAGAATAAGAAATAAATTTATTCAGATCATCGGAATGATTATCTGATTGCAGGCAATGCGTTAAGCCATTGTAATGGTTTTAGAGCATTGATCGAATCAGAATATGCTTTGGTCAAAGATGTCTCTCCGGCTGGGTTCCTCATCTTCTAACCTGTCGCAATCAGTAACAATGTTAAGTGGCGTTAATGGTGGTTCAAAATCCTCCTGAGAAATATTGACTGTTTCATCCTCATATAGCCGCTTCATAAAGAGAGCCCATATGGGTAATGCCATATTGGCACCCTGCCCCAGGGTGATTGTTCTGAAACGAATGCCTCTGTCTTCTGCACCTACCCATACACCGGAAACCAAATCGGGTGTAAGGCCAACAAACCATCCATCGGAGTTATTCTGTGTAGTACCCGTTTTACCCGCAATAGGATTTTCGAGATCGTAGGTGAGTCTTAATCTTATACCTGTACCACTTTCCACAACACCTTTCATCAGTTCGAGCATAAGGTATGCAGTTTGTTCATTCATGGCTTCGTTTTGAACAGGGTTAAAGGATTCAATAAGATTGCCATTATTGTCTTCGATATGTGTAATAAACCGGGGTTGTACGTAAACCCCCTTATTGGCATATGTGGCCATTGCGCCTACCATTTCATAAACGGAAAGATCGGGTGTACCCAATGAAATGGCAGGTACCGGATCCATGGGGCTGGTAATCCCCATCCTGTTTACAAGATTTATAAGTGCATGCGGGCTGTATCTGTTAATTAGAAAAGCAGATATATAGTTTACGGAGTTTGCCAGAGCCCATTTCAGGGTTACCATTTCGCCTTCCCTGCGATCAGTAGAGTTTTTCGGTGTCCAGATGGTTCCATCCCACAACTCAAATGAAACCGGGGTATTGGGAACCTTGGAACATGGGCCGAATTCTCCTTCCTGCATAGCCAAAGTATACAAAAATGGTTTAAATGTTGAACCCACCTGCCTTTTACTTTGTGTTACATGATCAAATTTAAAATGCTTGAAATCGATACCACCCACATAAGCCCTAACAAAGCCGGTTTGTGGTTCAACGGCCATTAGTCCGGTATTAAGAAAATGTTTATAATACCTTATAGAATCCATAGGAGTCATAATGGTATCTTTCTCTCCTTCCCAGCTAAACACCCGCATATTGGCAGGGGTATTGAAATTGATTCTGATGGAATCTGCTGGCATATTTATTCTGCGCAGGTAGCGGTATCTGTCACTTCTTCGCATGGAGTTGGTCATAAGCCGGTTTACCTCTTCAGTAGTAAGATCGGTACCGAAGGGAGCATCGGAATATCCCCTCCAGTGATCAAAAAACTCTTGCTGCAGATATCCTCCCATATGTTCTGCAACAGCTGCTTCAGCATGTCGTTGCATTCGACTGTCAATGGTTGTATAAATCTTTAAACCGTCTTTATAAATGTTGTAGTTTTCTCCGTCGGGTTTAAACCGGGTATTCGACCATTCAGTTAGGTCCTGTCTTAAGTATTCACGAAAATAAGTCGCAAGACCCGTATTCTGATCCTGTATCGAAAATCTGGTCATATCAACAGGTGTTGCACGTAGCGAATCAAACTCCTGAGGGGTTATATAACCATATCTTGCCATCTGGCTAAGTACAACATTTCTTCTTTGAAGCGATCTTTCGGTGTTCCTTACCGGATGATACCAACTTGGGGCCTGCAACAGACCTACCAGTAATGCTGATTCTTCGGTTTTGAGAGAATCGGGAGAAGTGTTAAAGTACGTTTTAGATGCCGATTTGATACCGAATGCATGGCTTCCGAAATCAACGGTATTTAAATACATAGCAATGATTTCATCTTTGGTATAGTTACGTTCCAGACGGGCAGCAGTAACCCACTCCTTCAGCTTGATGATAACCAGCTGCATGGTGGATGGGCTTTCCTGTCGCGGGAAGAGATTCTTGGCTAGCTGCTGTGTCAGAGTACTTCCGCCACCAGCACTTCGCTGGCCCCCGATAATGTTGCGGAATATAACGCGCATTACACTTCTCATGTCAACGCCAGAGTGGTTGTGAAACCTTATGTCTTCGGTTGAAAGCAGAGCCTTTACCAGTTGTGGCGAAAGATCATCGTAATCAACATTCGAGCGGTTATGAATATAAAAGGTTCCCAATAACTCGCCATCAGAAGAATAGATTTCGCTTGCCAGATTACTCTTGGGGTTTTCCAGCTCTTCAAAAGAGGGCATGAAACCCCACAAACCCAGCGAAATTGTGCCGAAGATAAGTATTGCCAATACAACTGGCAGAAAAACAATAATCCAAAAAACTTTCAGGTATTTTCTGAAGCCTCCGGGGTTCTTTTTACTCATTTCTTATCTAATTTAATGCTTTGTTTTTAACGGTAAATTCTAATTATTATTTCCTTTCTATGCGGATCCCGATATCTGTTATTCCTTTCAGATATTCTTCGCGCATAGCCTGTTCAATCCTGAAGAAATACTCTCCTTCAACAGGAAACCAAACATCGCGGCGAAAGTGAAAACTATTGGTTTTAATATTGCCAAAACCCTTGCCTGTCCAATTCCCTGTGCGGTCGGCCAAAACAGCTTCTATCGTATCGCGGAAAATTCTCCCATCGGGAAACTCTGTTTCAAAAAACACAATAAAGTTTCTGTATGGATATTCATTGTTGTTTCTAACATTCAGAAAAATATCGTAGAGCTGTGTGGTGTCATTAAATAAATGTGAAAAGCTTACTACATCTTCATAATACCAGCCATCGGCATCAATACTTGTGTTTTTTTCAAAAACAACACCGGTATTGCAGGCCCATAAAAACAGTACAAATATTATACCTGTAAACATTATATATTGAGTTTTTTTTCTCAAGATTTTTGGTTTATGATTTTTCATCAGACTTTACATGAGATTTTCAATTTCGCTAATTAATTTGTTATGTTAATGGGTGGTATTATTTTTTGAACAAAACAATACATGACATTACTGTTGTTTTCTCCTTCTGGGTTTATTTTTTTTTCTTTTCTTTTTGGATGAAGATTTAGGGTTATCAAAACGTGTAAGGCTATCTTCTTGATAAGCTGTTTCTCTTTCCGGCCGTGTATCGGGTTCCTGAAAACCTTCATCCTGAAGTTCTTCAGGATATTTTTTCTTTTTATTCAATTCCTGTATTTCTTTTACCCGGTTTACAGTAATACAAATAAAAGATGACGGGTTTTCTTCATAGGAATACCACATCTGGTTGCGCAGAATATCTGTTTTTTGATGAAAAGCTTTGCCCTTTTTGGTTTCAAGCAGTATTTGTGTGTCGGGATGATCTTTTAATGCATCTATGTAGCAGTCATTTTCGTAATTTATGCAGCACTTTAGTTTTGAACACTGTCCAGCAAGTTTCTGTGGGTTAAGTGAAAGTTGTTGGGTGCGGGCAGCGTTTGTTGAAACAGAGCGAAAGTTTGTAAGCCAGGTGGAGCAACACAACTCTCTGCCACATGATCCTATACCTCCCAGTCTGCTGGCTTCCTGGCGCATGCCAATCTGGCGCATCTCAATTCTTACATTAAACTTTTCGGCCAGAACCTTAATCAGTTCACGGAAGTCAACCCTTTCATCAGCAGTGTAGTAGAAGATCGCCTTTGTCTTGTCGCCCTGGTATTCCACATCACTGATCTTCATTTCAAGTTTAAGATCTGATGCTGTTTCCCTTGAGCCATGCATGGTTTGTTCCTCCATGTTAACTGCTGCAACCCATTTTTCAATATCTGTAACTTTAGCCTTGCGGTATACTTTTTTGAATTCTGTATGGCGTAAATCAACCTTTTTCTTTTTCAGTTGCAAGTTAACAATCTCTCCTGCAATGGTTACAATCCCTATGTCGTGGCCAGGAGATGCTTCCACCGCCACTATATCACCTTCTTCAAGCTGAAGTTCTTCAGGAACTTTGAAAAAATCTTTCCTGCTGTTTTTGAAGCGAACCTCAACAATATCCGTGGCAGGGAAAATTTTCGGAGGTTTTATATCATCAAGCCAGTTAAACACATTGAGCTTGGTACAAGAGTGCGCATGAACTTCTTCCTGCCGCGTGGTATTAGGACGGGGGGCACAGCGACAACCCCTTGATATAAAGTCGTTTTTTTCCAATTTTGTCATGTTTGATGAACTTACAAAATTAAGCAAATAAATCATCTTTTTGCCTTCATGATCCTGCCGCTTTTCATGGAAAGGTCAGTAAACAGTATTTTAGGATTGGCATTCCTTTCTATATGATAAATGGCTTTCGAGAATTCCTCTGTCATGGAACGTGCAACATCAGGATTTAAAATTGCAGAAAATTTTTTGATAAAGTCTTCTGATTCAGGATGTATTTTCACAAGACCACTTGCGTGATAATTTAACAGGATACACTGTCTGAACACTTCCAAAGCATATGATAACAGGTTTTTTTGCCTTTCTCTGCCCATTTTAGAAAGATTTTCAACATATGACATGATCTCCTTTACATCAAATTTATAACACACCCTTAACCATTCGCGCAACAGGTTTGTATTGTTTTCCAATCCTTCCTGGTTTTCCAGCATTTCAAGTGCATGATAAAAGTTGCCGTCGGCCAGAAATGCGATCTGATCGGCCTGTGCCTCATTGCAATTGTAATGGGTTATGAGTCCATTACGAACCTGTTGATCGGTAAGTCGCGGTATTTTTACCAGTTGGGTGCGTGAGCGGATGGTATTTAAAATCAAATCCTGGTTCTCACTTACAAGCAGAAAAAGGGTTTTCTCAGGGGGTTCTTCGAGAATCTTCAGAAGTTTTGGCGCGGCTGAATGATAAAGCCGCTCAATCATCCATATGACTACAACTTTAAACTCGCTTTCGTAAGGCTTGTAACTGAGCACTTTTACAATTTCATTACAGTCTTTTGCATTGATAATTCCCTGTTTATTTTCTATTTCAATGCTTTTGTACCAGTCATTTAAACTTACATAGGGCGATTTCTCAAGGAAACTCCGCCATTGAACAGCAAAGTCTTTGCTGATCAAAGGAGTATCGCCTTTTTTTTTAGAAGGAATGGGATAAAAGAAATTCAGGTCGGGATGGGTCAGTTTGTTATATTTCAGGCATGAGGGACATTGGCCGCAGGCATCATCCTCTCGCGGGTTCAGGCATGCCAGGTAACGTGCAAAAGCAATGGCAAGGGCGAGCTTTCCGCTGCCCTCAGGGCCAAGAAACAACTGAGCGTGGCTTACCCTATTGTTTTTCACATTATTAATGAGCTTCTTCTTAATGTCTTCCTGACCTACAATATCATTAAAATACATTCCGGTAGTATTTAAAAGTTCAAAAATACCAACATTTTGTTGAATGGCGTGAAAGAAATCAATGATCAACTGTAAAGTTTTCCTTGAAGGATTGTTCTATACAACAAATTTTATTCTTTTGATTGCAAACTGAACTTTTTTAAATAAATTTTGTATTTCGGAATATGAAAAAAATAAAAAGTTATAAACAAAAACTGACCCGCTGAAATGCTTAATAGTATTACATTTCATATATGCAAACGTTTGTTGTGTTGGAAAAAAAGCGCAGTTCACATAACTTATTACATATTTTATAGTTATATTTGCACCGTAAATCATGACCTGATGCAGCCAGATTTTGCAAGTTAAATATTTTTGTACCTTTGCAAGCTGATTTTTCAGGCGAAAATCTTACATCATGAGACAACAACAATTTGTAAAAATTCTTCTGGTTGTTGCAATTCCCCTCCTAATTTTCAGTGGCTTGATTTTAACCAACAGGACCGTTACTGTGGAGGAGGTTGTAGTAGAAGAAGAATATAATCCATATGATCTCCCGGCAATCCTCGAGAGAGGAGTGCTTAAGGCAACTACCGATTACAATTCAACAAATTATTTTGTATATCGCGGTCAACCCATGGGTTTTCACCTCGAACTGCTTAAAATGTTTTCAAAGCACGTAGGTGTGGAACTTGAAGTATTTGTATCCAACGATCTGGAAGAAAACTTTGGCTGCCTTATGGCAGATAATGAGTGTGATGTAATTGCTATGGACCTTACCGTAACCAGAAGTCGTAGAAATCTTTTATCTTTTACCGAACCGCACAGCCAGACACGCCAGATACTCGTTCAGCGCCGACCAGACAACTGGTATAATATGCGCTCTTCTGAAATTGAAGATTTCCTGGTTCGGAACCAGCTTGATCTTATCGGGAAAACTGTTCACGTTCAGAAAAACTCCTCACACATCGTAAGGCTTAGAAATCTGATGGAAGAAGTTGGTGATACTATCTATATTGTCGAGGTTGAACAGGAAACCGAACAGCTTATTGAAAGAGTGGCCAACGGCGAAATAGATTATACTGTGAGTGACGAACATGTTGCAAAGGTTAACCAAACCTATTATGCCAACATCGATACACAAACTCCGTTGAGCTTTCCGCAGAATTTATCCTGGGCAGTTCGGCATGATACACCGCTTCTCAAAGAGGCCATTGATGAATGGATGCGTGACTTTAAGCAAAGCCGGCAATATGCAAATCTGTATGCAAAATATTTCCGGAATCCGCGCAGCTCGTATATGGCACGCAGCCAGTACCATTCTCTGGGTGGAGGCCGGATATCTATCTATGATGACCATTTTAAAAGATTTGCCGATATTGTAGGCTGGGACTGGCGCCTTATCGCTTCGCTGGCTTTCCAGGAATCTCGTTTCAACAATACGGCCGAGTCCTGGGCCGGTGCATTTGGTATTATGCAGTTAATGCCCAATACGGCAGCTATGTATAATGTATCACAAAGTTCATCAGCGGTTGAAAATATCCTTGCAGGAATAAAATATCTCAACTGGATTGACAGAAGATTACAGGATATTATTACAGATGATGAAGAAAGGGTAAAATTTGTTCTTGCTTCCTATAATGTGGGTATTGGTCATGTGCTGGATGCCCGCCGACTGGCCGAAAAATTCGGAAAAGACCCCAATATATGGAAAGATAATGTAGATTATTACGTTCTGAATAAGTCAAAACCCAAGTATTATCTCGACCCGGTAGTACAATTCGGATACGCCAGAGGTTCAGAACCATTTTATTATGTAACTGAAATACTTGAAAGGTATGAGCATTATAAAAATGCCCTGGATAGTTAAAACAATAATAGTAAGAAGTTTTTTTCTTTAACCGGTTTCCAAAAGCCCGCTTATGTTTTTTAAGCGGGCTTTTTTAAATTTTTGAATTTGTCTTTTCTTAATGGGCTTCCAGCCAGTTGGTGCCTGTATTCATGTCTACAATAAGTTCAACATCCAGCTTCATGGCATTTTTCATGTTGTGTTCTACGATTTTCTTCATCACATCCAATTCGTCTTTTTTCACATCAAACACAAGTTCATCATGAACCTGCAGGATCATTTTTGATTGCAGTTTCTTCTTTTCCATTTCTTCAAAGATCCTGATCATTGCCAGTTTGATCATATCAGCAGCAGAGCCCTGGATGGGTGAGTTGATGGCGTTTCGTTCAGCATAGCCGCGTACTGCTCCGTTTGAGCTGTTGATGTCATTTATATAACGGCGGCGTCCCATTATGGTTTCCACGTATTGATGTTCGCGGGCAAAAGCAATAGTATCATCCATATATTTTTTTATTCCCGGGTACTGATCAAAATAGTTTTCAATGATCTCAAAAGCTTCACCCCGGGCAATATTGAGCCTGTCCGACAAACCGAATGGAGATATGCCGTAAACGATTCCAAAATTTACGGTTTTTGCCTTTCGGCGCATTTCTTTGTCCACATCATCGAGATCAACACCAAATACTTTTGCAGCGGTGGCAGCATGAATATCCAGTCCTTTTTTAAAAGCATCGATCATGGCTTTGTCCTTACTCAGTGAAGCGATGATACGCAGTTCTATTTGCGAATAGTCGGCTGCCAGCAGGATGTGGTTTTTATCGCCGGACACAAAAGCCTTGCGGATTTCACGTCCTTGCTCGGTACGAATGGGGATATTCTGCAGGTTGGGATTGTTTGATGACAACCTGCCGGTAGCAGCAACGGTTTGATTGAATGATGCATGCAACCTTCCGGTTTTTTCA
>SLOJ01000198.1 GCA_007132585.1 Bacteroidales bacterium
CAATGAAGATGCTTTGGGTAACGCATGGTTTGTAAAAGAAATTGAATGGGCAGCGGATGCAGACGAGGAAATTGAAGCGCTGTATGATTTTGATCCGGCGGTTAAGGCAATTATTGACGTACGGTTTGAAGATAAAATAGACCCATCTCAATTAAGATTTGACAGTCTGGGACAAATTGAGCTTGTTCATTATCAGCCCAACAAACTCAAATATACCTATAGTGCCCGTGCCGATCAGCTTGCAGTTTTTTCTGAAGTCTATTATCCTGATGGATGGAAAGCTTACGTAAACGGTGAAGAAACCGACCACTTCAGGGTGAACTATATTTTAAGAGCTATGGTGCTTCCTGCTGGTCAGGATATTGAAATTGAATTCAGGTTTGAGCCCCGTTCATATTATACCGGCCAGAAAATCGCTATTGTTTTCAGTATCATAATGGTTCTCTCGGTTCTGGGGTTTCTTTACATGAAATTCAGAAATGGATTTCATAAGAAAGAGATTTCAGTTGATGACCAACCCTGAAAGCCTTTGATAATACAGGCTTAATGATTATAACCGTTTTTGATTTAACCATCTTGAGTTTGAGTTATGAAGAAGGTACTTATTCTCACATACTACTGGCCTCCGAGTGGCGGCCCCGGTGTGCAACGCTGGCTGAAGTTTGTGAAATATTTACCCGATATGGGATACGAGCCGGTTGTTGTTACTGTTGATTCTGCAAAAGCTACCTACCCCGTTATTGATGAATCCCTTCTTAGCGAAGTACCGGAAAAGCTTCAGGTCATCAGCACCGCTACACGAGAACCCTACGGTTTATATAAAAAACTTTCGGGAAGAAAACAGGTTCCTTACTCAGGATTTACCAATGAATCTTCCGACGGATGGCTGAGTAAAACATCCAGGTTTCTACGCGGAAATCTTTTTGTACCCGATGCCCGTAAGGGCTGGAACTATTTTGCTGTAAAAAAAGCCGGTGAGCTTATCAAAAAACACAATATTCAGTTTCTTATTACTACCAGTCCGCCCCATTCAACGCAGCTTGCCGGATTGAAACTGAAAGAATTGTTTCCGGAAATAACCTGGTTAGCAGACTTGAGAGACCCCTGGACAGACATCTTCTATTACAGTAAAATGCTGCATCTTCCGCATATAAAAAAGAAAGATCTGAAATTTGAAAATACCGTCTTACAGAACGCTGATACTGTGATCACAGTAAGTGAGTTCCTGCGCAAAATCTTTCTCAAAAAAACCGGTGTTAAGGATCATGAGAAAATACATGTTATAACAAACGGCTTTGATCCCGGTGATTTTGGCAAAGCAGTTGCTATACCGGATGATAATATTTTTAAACTAACCTATGTGGGTACCATTTCAGATGAATATGATTTGTCAGGTTTTATAAAAGCTTTAGAAAAAGTTAAAGCTGAAATTAAGGAAGAACTGAAAATTGTTTTCGCAGGAAATATATGCCGGCGATGGAAACAGCCACTTATGGAAAAATTTTCTGATATAATTCAGTTCAAAGGGCATATTAGCCATCAGGAGGCTATAACAGAAATGCAAAGAGCCGATATGCTTTTACTTGTGATACCCGATATAACACAAAATGAAGGAATAATTACCGGAAAAATATTTGAATATCTGGCCGCATCCAGACCTGTATTGGGTATTGGCCCCAAAAGCGGTGATGCTGCAATAGTGCTGGACAAAACCCGCACAGGGCAGATGTTTTCCTATCATGATCATGAAGCGATGTATCGTTTTATTATGCAGTTTGTTTTAAAACAGAAAGAGTGGTTCCCTGATCAGGAACAGATCCATAACTTCTCTCGCAAAGCACAAACCGAAAAGCTGGTTCAACTGATGGAAAGCCATCGAAAATAGAACATGATCTTAATCTTTTCATTAAAATAATCCATTTAAGTTAGGCCTGTTTGTTAATTTTTTTTACTTTCGGATGTCAATAAAAAAAACAGATATTATGAGCGAAAAGAACTTTGATTTTAATGAGTTTATTGCAGGATCAATACACTCATTGCGCGATCCGAAAGGTTATTTTTCAACCTTTTCACTTACAGGGGGATATACTGAACCTGTCATTAAGGCATTAATCTATAGTGTTATTGCAGCCATTGTAAATTATATCTGGGTTGTTGCCGGATTAAACGTTGCCGGGTTTGGATTCTGGGGAGCCGCATCCGGGCCGATGGTTTTGATAGGGGGTGCCATTGGAGGCTTGATTGGGCTTTTTATTGGTGGGGTAATTATGCTCATCATTTCGGCAATCTGCAGTGGCAATACCGATTATGAAGCCAACGTAAGGGTTGTATCTTCATTAATGGTGCTTACCCCAATTAATGCAGTGCTGGGTTTCCTGTTTATTGTTTCATCGGGGCTGGCTGCTTTGGTAAGTCTGGCAGTTAGTGCTTATGGTCTCTGGATGATGTACAATGCCCTGGTACAATCCTTACAAGCAAAGGAAAGTACTGCAAAGGTGCTGGTAATTATTTTACTGGTCATAGTTGCACTGGGTACATTCGCAGGAATGGCAGTCAGCAATGCTGTAGCTGATTTTTCTGCCTATTGATTAACTGAAACACAGTTTTATTTTGTAATTTCATTTTCTTAGGGGTCAAGGGCAATAAAAGATTAACGATAAAATTAATAATCACCCTTAGATATCTAATTATTGAAAATGTATTGTAAGAAAATATTTAAGAATAGTTTTTAATGGAACAGGATAGGGTGTGGGACGTACTGGAATCGAACCAGTGACCTCATGCCTGTCAAGCATGCGCTCTAAACCAACTGAGCTAACGTCCCGAATTTGAGAATGCAAATTTAGGAATTATTTTTTATCCACGGTTAAATATTGAAATCCGAACCGAGGCGAAGCCGAGTTCAGCGAGGCTAAA
>SLOJ01000256.1 GCA_007132585.1 Bacteroidales bacterium
ATTATCTGGGATGCTGAATCACAAAAACTTCATGGACTCAATGCCAGCGGACGCTCACCCAAAAGCCTTACCCGTGAATATTTTATTGAACAAGGTTACGAATATATCCCCTCATTCGGTGCATTGCCGGTAAGTGTACCCGGTGCAGTTGACGGTTGGTTTGAACTTCATAATAAATTTGGAAAACTCAATATGGAAACCATACTGCAGCCGCCAATTGATTACGGCCGAAATGGTTTTCCTGTTACAGAACTGATAGCTTATTACCTTGATCGGTCGGTAAGCCGTATAGGTCATTATCCCAATTTTAAAGAAACCTATATGCCCGATGGCAGCATGCCGGCCAAAGGAGAAGTTTTCAAAAATCCCTTACTGGCTGATACTTATGAAACTTTAGCACGCGAAGGTCGGGACGCTTTCTATAAAGGAGATATTGCACGTACCATCGATGTCTATATTAAAGAAAACGGTGGCTTTCTCAGTTACGATGATCTGGCCGCTCACGAAAGCACCTGGATAGAACCCGTATCAACCAATTACCGTGGGTATGATGTATGGCAGCTGCCACCCAACGGACAAGGCATTGCTGTGCTGCAAATACTCAATATACTTGAGGCTTATGATCTTGAATCAATGGACTTGTTCAGCCCCGAGTACATCCACCTTTTTGTGGAAGCCAAAAAACTGGCCTACGAAGACCGCGCATGGTATTATGCCGATATGGATTTCAGTCCGGTACCTGTTGAAAAACTGATCTCTAAAGAATATGCGGCAGAAAGAAGGGAGCTGATCAATCCCGACCGCGCGGCGAGGCGTTACGAGCCGGGTATTCCCGAAGGGCCCAACACAATTTATCTGACTGTTGCCGATAAAGATGGCAATATGGTTTCACTCATCCAAAGCAATTATCGCGGTATGGGAAGTGGTATGACCCCTCCCGGACTGGGCTTCGTGCTTCAGAATCGCGGAGAAGGTTTTACCCTTCAGCCCGATCGTTTTAATACTTATGAACCCGGTAAAAGACCTTTCCATACCATCATTCCGGGTTTCATAACCAAAGATGGAGGACCCTACATGAGTTTTGGTGTGATGGGTGGTGATATGCAGCCCCAGGGACATGCCCAAATCGTTATAAATATGATCGATTTCGGTATGAACCTCCAGGAAGCCGGCGATGCACCCAGGATCTATCATACCGGCTCGTCAGAACCCACAGGGCAGGAAATGACCAATGGTGGTGTAGTTATGCTGGAGTCGGGTTTTCCCTATGAAACAATCCGTGATCTAATGCAAAAAGGACACAGAATGCAATGGACCGTAGGTCCGTTTGGAGGTTACCAGGCGATTATGTGGGATAAGGTTAATGAAGTGTATTACGGGGCATCTGAATCACGCAAAGATGGCCAGGCAGCTGGATACTAGACAATTTCTCCGGTACCTGAGAATATTTAAACTTTTGGTTTAATCTGCCAGTTTTACTTTTATGGCATTCAGTCCTTTGTGACCTCTCTCGGTTTCAAAACTAACTTTATTTCCTTCTTTTACAGGATCGATAAGGCCGTTCACATGAACAAAAATACTGTCTTTTGTATTCAGGTCTTTAATAAACCCGTAACCTTTTGAATCATTAAAAAAGGTAACGGTACCTAATCTTACTTTATCAACTTCTTCAAGTTCTTCTTTTTTGGGAACATTGATCATTATGTCATCCACATCTACTTCATTTTTCTTCTTATCTTCGGGGTCGGGTGGTGTGTCGGTAATATTGCCATGCTCATCAACGTAAGCAATCATGTCATCAAGACTTTTGCCTTTTTCTGAGCCGGATTGGCGCTCTTCTCTTTTCTTCTCCTTGTCAAGTTTCTTTTTACGTTTTTTCTTTTCAACTTCTTTTTTGTTAAAGGATTGCTGCGATCTTGCCATAGTTTCTTTTGAAATAATTTTAATTAATAATTTGGATTTTATTCGAAATCAGAGTGATTTTCACTCCTTACATAAACCGGTGTACTCTGAAAAATTATCACCTGAAGAAGAGATCCTGTTTCAGGGCGAAATTAAAAGATCAGGCAATGAATGGAATAAGAAACTCTATACTCAAACCCGGTGTTTTATAAAACTTTTACAAAAGTACGGAATTATACTGACTTTATGGGATTGTTTGCATAATATATATTAAAGGAAGATTACCAGATCAAATGGCAACAAATGTCAGCCATTTTCCGAGGTAAGATCGCCCGGCGTTTATGGTGTAAAAAATATCTGCCGCATCATAACGGCTTAATCGTTTCAGTGTAATATGTTCATTTACCCTGATTCGCATAATATTGAGAGTTATAAATATTATCCGGCCTTAAGCAGACTAAGTTTGAAATCTATGGTATCCTTTATATATTCTTCCAGAGAAAAGATCTCTCCTTTGCTTTTTACTCTTATAACTTCGCCGGTATCCACTTCGCGGGCAAATGGAAGAATTTCATTTTTGGTCTGTTTTAGAAATCGTAGCTGGCGTTCTTTTGCATTTCGTCCGTCGCGGGCCTGCATAAATTCAACGTCATACAAATTGGCAATGCCGTCGGCACATTTTATGGCTTTCGGAAAAACATTTCCTGTATTTGCAGAAAACTGCCTGATCTTTTCCGTGAGCATAAGGTCTTTCTCAGCTGCATCTTTCATATCAGTATCCGAAACGCTATACACATACCAGGCCACTGGCGGACTAATAGCATGAAGTTCATTGAGTACTTTATTTTTATCACCCGTATCTTCAACAGAATCATGAAGGATAGCTGCAAAAACAATTTCTTTGGGGAACCCCAGCCGGGCCAGTAAAAACCCTGCACTCAGTACATGCGCCATGTAAGGAAAACCCGAATCGCGGAATTCATCTTTATGCCGGTTTACGG
>SLOJ01000134.1 GCA_007132585.1 Bacteroidales bacterium
ATTCCCGTATAATTACCTCCATTGGCAGAGAAAGCATATCCCAGTTTATTTTCTGCATCAAATGCTGCACGGTGGTTACGAAAATCCCGTAATGACCAGTCGGCAAAAAATCCTGCATAAAAACCCGGAAGGTTTTCTCCTGAAATGTTAACGATATTGTATTCAAGTATCATGAATTTGTCAAGTGGCGCCTCTGAAAAAGCATATATATCATAATAAACCTTTATACCGGCTCTGCTCATCCCTGCCAGGGTGTCGGAAAATATTCCGCTGATATGTATATCTCCGTAAAGGGGATCATCAAGAATGCGGGCATTTTCAAGGGGGTAAAGCAGATTGCTGAAAGAATCCTCAGCAGCACCATAAATATTATCAACAACTTTTGCAGTGGAAATTCCTGCCATAAAACCAGCGCTTTTTATAAGTGTTCTGTTCTGGTTTGTATTGCTGTAAAGAAAGCCCACTCCCTGGTTGTAATCAGGATAGTTGAAACCTATATTTCCTTTGCTGTTTATGGTGGTTTGGATCTGATTGTTATCAATAGTTACATAATCCAGATTGAATGTCATCGAAAAGTTTTGCCTTCCTGCAAATGCTCCGTTTTCAGTAAAAAAGCTGATGGTAAAGTCTGCCTCGTGGCTTGGCGGTATGTTTTGCTCAATCCGAAGCACAAAGGGCTCTTCAAAATTATCAACAGTTTCCATATGCTCTATGGTTCCCAGGAGTGCTTCATCTGAAAGTATTTCAATATGCTGGGATGTTGTGGAGATTTTTGCCGTGATATTCTGTGTTGCGGAAAGCAGGTTGATAAACCGGGCTCCCAGGGTAAAGGTTTCTCCGGGATTAAATAACTGGTAATACTCCCCAGGATATTCAAACTGGCTCAGCATTAAATAAGGATGATCGTTTTCGGTAAGAGCCCGCAAGATGTTCAGGCGGCCGTTGCCAAGCAGTCCTGCATAATCCTGATTTTCAGGTATGGTATCAATAAGGTCTGTCGTAACTTTAAGCTGCGCAGCAATTTGCAGAGCTGAATACCCGGGGTAATAAGATCTTAGCAAAGCAGCAGCGCCGGCAACAACCGGAGCAGCCATAGATGTTCCGCTGGATGTAATATATGAGCCATTTTTCCATGTGGAAAATATACCGGCTCCGGGAGCCGATAAATCAACAAGGTTTCCATAGCTTGAGCCATCCCATTTGACATCCTGGCTATTTGTAGCTGCAACACTAATGGAATTGGCAAAGGAAGCCGGGTACATCCGTGCCTGATTGTTTGAATTTCCGGCAGCAGCTATAACAACAGCATCGCGGTTAAAAACTGCATAATTAATAATATCCTGTCCAAACTGACCGGGAGATACAAATCCTCCCCATGAACAGTTGATCACATCTGCACCTTGATCTGCTGCATAAACAATCCCCTCGTAAGCTTTCACAAGTCGTCCGTCGGCATTGCTTATCTTTACAGGTAGAATACGACTGTTAAATCCTACTCCTGCCATTCCTGTTCCGTTATCGGTTGATGCCCCTGCAATGCCTGATACATGCACACCATGGGCATTAACGTTGTATTGAGGGCTGTTATTATTTTCACCCATATCCCAGCCATGGAAATTGTCAATATAACCATCATTGTCGCTGTCTTCACCGTTAGTGGGGTCATCATAGTTATAGGCTATGGCATCAATAAGATCGGGGTGCAACAGATCAATTCCGGTATCGGTTATGGCAATTACGATGTTGGTGTCTCCCTTTTCTATTGCCCATGCTTCAAAAGCACGGATATTTTGCAAATAATACTGTGACCCTGTGAAGGGATCATCGGGTTCATAAAGCAGTTCAGGCAGGTAACGGGGTTGTGCATATTCTACCATTCCTGATGCATATAAATTGCTTATGGCTTTCTCCAAAGAAACATCATCAGGTATGAAAGTGCTGTAAATAAGACTCAGGTCTGTATAGGGTTGCCCCGATGCATGAAGTGATTTTTCAGGTGGGGTATGTTTTGGGAATAATTTTTTGGTTTCACTGGCTTTCAGATTTTTAAGAATTCTTTGGAAAAACATATCTGCCGGCTGTTCACGCTTTTCCGACGGCCGAAATTCTTCTTTAAGCTTGAAAATTATTTCTCCAGGAAGATAATCATCGGAGGTAATGTTTTCAGGCATTTGAAAGAATTGTACATCTTTTGACTGAGCTACACTTCTTGTATAAACTGAACAAACCACTGTTATTATTACCGTAAGAAGCAGGATTTTTATTCCGGATTTATTCATGAAGATTCAGTTTTATCTTTGAATTCTGGTCCACGAGAAGTATGTGGATTTTAAATGAAGGATAAAATTACAATAAAAGGAGTTATGATTTATCAATGTAAATACGGATATTCAGGATATTTCATTAAAATCAGGAAAGGTTTCGAGATATATAAGTTTCTTCTCATTCAAATCAATACAACAACAATAGTGCTGCATGCCATTGGTTAGCGCAAGGTATTGGGTTTGAAAACTGTAATTGTATCGTGCTGCCTGTTCCAGCGTAGCTTCGGTGATTTGAACATGCGGGGCTTTACATTCAATAATCATCAAAGGCTTACCCATCCGGTTATATATTACGGCATCGGCACGCATTTGTAAAGTATTATATTTCAATGATGTTTCAACTGCTATCAAACCTTCAGGATATCCAAAGCTTTGGGTTAACCACATAAGAAAATGCTGTCGCACCCATTCCTCAGGGGTAAGCACAAAATATCCTTTGCGGAATGGATCGAAAATCCAAATCTTATTTTTCTTTTTGATTATTTTAAAATCGTATGCCGGCAGATTTAGTTGTGTCATTATCAAATAAAGATCAGCTGTACAACAAAGTTAGAATATTTTAAATCTCCGGTTTGTGTTTTTCTTTCACCATCGTCGGTTAATCAAAAACCATTAATTTTGCCACCAATTTTATTTGCATTACTGCCATGAATTCGATTAATTAGGCTTATTTTAGCAATAAAATCTGTCATCTTTATAAAATCTATCAAAACTATGAGAACCAGAGAAGAGATTGTTGAAAACTGGTTACCGCGCTATACCGGAACAGCTCTCGATGAGTTTGGGAAATATATTTTGCTTACCAACTTTACACAGTATGTAAATATTTTCGCCAGCCAATACAACACAAAGATCAATGGGCTCGATCGTGCAATGCCGAGTGCTACGCATAAAAATATATCAATCATTAATTTTGGTATGGGTAGCGCCAATGCAGCCACTATCATGGATCTTCTCAGCACCATTGAACCTAAAGCAGTTCTGTTTCTTGGGAAATGCGGCGGGCTTAAAAAGATCAATAAATTAGGAGATCTTATTTTACCTATCGCTGCCATAAGGGGAGAGGGTACATCAAACGACTATTTTCCTCCTGAAGTGCCTGCACTTCCTGCTTTTAGTTTGCAAAAGGCAGTATCTACCAATATAAGGGATCATAATATGGATTACTGGACCGGTACCATTTACACCACAAACCGCAGGGTATGGGAGCATGACGATGATTTTAAAAATTACCTGCGGCGAATCCGGTGTATGGGCATTGATATGGAAACGGCAACCATTTTTTCAGTAGGTTTTTATAACAAAATACCCACCGGTGCATTATTGCTGGTGTCGGATCAACCCATGATTTCATCAGGGGTGAAAACTGAAGAAAGTGATAAAATTATTAGCGAAAGCTATGTGGAAAAACATCTTGAAATAGGTGTGGACTCACTTAAAGAACTGATCAATAACGGGCTTACTGTTAAACACCTTAAGTTTGATTACGATGAGCATTAAAGCAATTGTTTTTTGCGTTTTAATAATCGTTTGATTTTTTATGAAGGAGTATTCCTGGGAAGATATTTACAGAGATTTACGCAATAAGGTGTATCACCCTGTTTATTTGCTTATGGGTGAAGAGCCTTTTTATATTGATGTAATATCGCGGTACATTGAAGAAAATGTATTGGATGAAAATGAAAAGGAGTTCAATCAAACCGTTATGTATGGCCGCGAAACCGATGTGCCTGCCATCATCAGTACAGCAAAGCGTTTTCCTATGATGGCCAATCATCAGGTGGTTGTAATCAAGGAAGCACAGTTGGTAAAGGAGATTGAAACACTGGCAGGTTATATTGAAAAACCTTTGAAAAGCACAATTCTTGTAATTTGTCATAAATACAAATCGCTGCGCAAAAACAGCAAACTTGTAAAAGCATTTGCAGAAAAGGGCGTAGTGATGGATTCAAAAAAGGTGTATGACAACAAAATGCCTGACTGGATCCAGCGTTACGTAAGCCGTCATGGCTACAAAATAGGACCCAAAGCAACACAAATGCTGGCCGATCACCTGGGAAATGACCTGGGCAAGGTGGTTAATGAAATTCAAAAAGTTTTTATTTCTCTTCCCAAAGGCAAAGAAATTACACCTGTTTTAATTGAACAGAATATAGGAATCAGCAAAGACTATAACGTATTTGAATTACAGGATGCCCTGGGAACGAAGAATGCCTTCAAAGCATTTCAAATTGCAAAGTATTTTGGCGACAACCCCAGATCAAATCCGTTTGTAGTTACTGTAGCAGTGCTGCACAGCTTTTTCTTAAAATTGCTTTTATTTCATTCTTTGAAAGATAAAAGTCGTACAAACGTTGCGGCAGAGCTGGGTGTATCTCCTTTCCTGGTATCAAACTACCAGAAGGCTGCCGCACAATATAACACCGCAAAGCTCATCAGTATTTTCTCTGACCTGCGTGACTATGATTTGAAATTCAAAGGGGTGGAAAACCTTTCAGCCGATCAGGGAGAGCTGCTTAAAGAGTTGATATATAAAATTTTGAATTAACAAGTTAAAACGTTTTTAAATATGAATTACTGGCTGGTAAAATCAGAACCCGATGCTTACTCCTGGGAAAGATTTGTAAAAGAAGGCAAAACCATGTGGGAGGGGGTGCGCAATTACCAGGCGCGCAATAATCTGAAAGAGATGAAAAAAGGCGACCTGGTGTTATTTTATCACAGCGTAAGTGCCAAAGAAGTAATGGGTATAGCAAAAGTAGTGAAGGAGTATTATCCTGATCCTACTGCCAATGATGATCGCTGGGTAGTGGTGGGTCTTGTACCGGTTGATGCCCTAAGCAAAACCGTAAAGCTTGAGCAGATCAAAAAAGATGACAGGTTGGAAAATATTGCGCTTGTAAAACAATCACGACTTTCTGTTATGCCGTTGAAGAAGGATGAGTTTGATATCATTCTTCAACTGAGCGAAGACCAATGATTATAAAACACTGTAAATGAATCATGTAGATATTATTCTTGCCATTCCCCTTGCAATTGGTGCCATCAGGGGTTTTTCGCGGGGTTTCATTATGGAAGTTGCCGCACTTTTCGGTTTGGTAGCCGGGGTGTTTTTTGCCGCGCTCATTGCTGATATTCTGGGCAAAATAATTGCAGAGCTTACCGACTGGAACATTATGACCTTTAAAATACTGGCTTTTGTGGTAGTTTTTGTATTGATAGTAGTGTTGGTGAATTTGGCCGGACGAATGATTGAAAAGATATTTAAGCTTACCGGCACAAATCTTATCAACCGGATTGCCGGTATTGGTGCAGGTATTATTAAGATTGCATTTGTGCTTAGTGTAGTATTGATCTTTTTTAATTACCTGAATCGTAACGGCATCTTAATGTCAGATGAAACACGCAACGAAAGCTTCCTGTATGAAAAAGTAGAAGCTTTTGTTCCGGCAATCCTGCCATCCAAAGACTATATACTGGTTAAGGATACTTTTAACCGTATCATATCAAACGAAGATGAGTAGCAGTAATACAAGGGGTAAGACATTACCCGCTTTACTGAATGGTTTCATTTACAAAAATCAAAAGATATAAATGTTATGGATGAAAAATTCTGGGATGAAATACGTGAAGAGTTCCCGGTAACAAAAAATCTGGCCTATTTTCACAGTGCCGGGATGAGTCCGATTCCTACGCGGGTTTTCAAAACCGTTGTAAATGCATATGAAAAGCTGAACCGGTTTGGTGATATGTACTTCCTTGATGATCTCGAACGTACCAATGTTCTGAGAGGAAAACTGGCTGAGATGATCAATACTGTTCGTGACAATGTTGTTTTTGCCCACAATTCATCCACGGCTTTCAGCTTTGTAGCAGCAGCATTGAAAAAATCAGCTCCGGGGGATTTCAACCTGGTTTCTCTGCAGGATGAGTTTCCGGCATCACATATACCTTTTGAATTCCAGGGAATACCCATGAAATTTGTTGAGCCTGTAGATGGGATTTATTCCGTAGAAAAGATTCTTGATGCTGTTGATAACAAAACCCTGGGAGTGGTTTGCAGTTACGTGCAATATTCAACCGGCTTTATGATTGAGATGGAGGAACTTGGTAAAGCCTTGAAAGAAAAGGGCTTGTTATTTATCGTGAATGCCACACAGGCCTTTCCGGTTTATGAAGTTGATATAAAGAAAATGCACATTGATGTAATGACGGTTTCATTCCATAAATGGGGATTATGTGCTGTGGCAGGAACATTGTTTTTTACTTCTGACGAGTTCAGGAAAAAATACCCCGGTGCCATGGCAGGATGGCTATCAGTTGAGCCTCCGCAGGATGACTTTATTCACACCCAAAAAAATATAAAATACAAGGCTTTTGATTCCGCTGAACAATACAACTTTGGTACAATGAATTTTCAGGCCCTACTGGGCCTCGATACCGGAATTGAATTTTTTAAGGAGATCGGGCGTGAAAAGATCAGGGAAAGGATCGGGCAGCTTACCGGTTACCTTTTGGAACAACTCAGTGAACTGCCTGTAGATGTGATTTCTCCGGTTAAAGAACAACGTCATCGTTCTGCCATTATCCTTATCAGTCTCAGGGAAGCAGAAAATGCCCCCGCCGTTCAATTTTTACGTAAACACAATATCGTAACATCTATGCGGGCCGGAAATATCAGGATAGCATGCAACTTTTTCAATAACTTCAGGGAAATTGATCAGTTGGTGAATGTGCTCAGGTTGTATTTAGAAATGTGATTTGTTTTATAAAACTGTTTTATGTTTGTGGCGATAGGCGCCCAGCACACACCTGATCTCATGATATGAGAAATCTTCTCCGAGAATTTGCCTGGCAGCATTCATACTGTGATCTTCAGTTTTGGAAAAATATTCCATCAGTTGCTTTACTTTTCCGGGGTCTATCACTTTATCTGCTTCAATAACTCCTTTTCCTACCATTTGTGACATATGGCCTTCAATTGTGCTTTGGGCAAGACTCCTCTCCGTAGCTATTTCAGATATGGTTTTGCCTTGCAGAAACAACATCAGGCTTACCTCCGCTGATGGAATCTTCGTTTCTGCAGGTGTTTTTTTCTTTTTTGTTTCAGCAGGGGCTTCATATAAAGGTTTCAGGTCATTATTCACACAATATTCCTGCACGATAGAAATAATATCCATACCGTATTGGTCAATTTTCTTTTTACCCATGCCGAAAATAGCTTTCAGGGCCTTCAGTGAGCCCGGTAGTTCATTGCTGATAGATATCATGGATTTGCGCGGCAGTATCCAGAATATGGGGATACCAAGTTCAGCAGATGCTTTATTACGCCAGCTTTGAAGCTGTTCAAGCAGTTGAGGATTTTGGCTGGTATCGGTTACAACAGGCAGCTTGCTGCTTTTTGTCTTTTTTTCAGGAGTTTTTTCAATGGAAGCTTTGGCGCGGGCATTCATGAAGGATTGCGTTTTAAAACCTTCAGCACTTACTTTCAGGCAGGCCTGTTTTATCTCTGCCTGAATTGTAAAACGGTTAAGGGCTTCATTAAGGCTCTTTTTCACCTGCTTATTATCGCTGTCAACAGCAACTGTATCTAAAACGGTAAAAATTGTTTTCTCCATTGCCGGCATAAAATAGGCACAGGCTTTTTTTATGCGGTCCTGCAGGGCCATATTTGCTTCAATCTGGCCATACCGGGCTACATGTTTACTTATCTCAACCATAAACTTTGAACCCACTGTTGAGAGTTCATTCAGTTCCGATCGCATTGATTCGAATGTTTTTTGTAAACCATCATCTACAGTTGATGAATGTTCTCTGATAATTTTCAGTAAATAATTTAATCTTCGCTGTAAAGTATTGAAATCAAAAAGCTCTTCAAGCAGTTGATGCTGGAATCGCAGTCTGGCATCATCAAGTTCATTCCGGCCGGGTGCATTTTGGGTGATGCTGTGAGAAAAATCCTTAATGCTGGTGTCATTACGAATGGCCTGCTCAGAAATGCGTGAGCTCAAAACCAGTCCATCCAGAGTTTTGCAGCGGCTCAGCGCCACATATACCTGGCCATGGGCAAAAGCTGCCTGCGCATCAATTATAGCTTTATCAAAGGTAAGGCCCTGGCTTTTATGTATGGTTATGGCCCAGGCCAGTTTTAAAGGATACTGAGTAAATGTACCGATAACGTTTTCGCGTATTTCTTTGGTGTCGGGGTCAAGTTTGTAGCGGCGGTTTTCCCATGTAAGCGGGGTAACCGAAATAAGTGAGTCTTCGCCGGGGCATTTCACATAAATTGTATCATCTTCCATGCTGTCTACAGTACCTATCTTACCATTGTAAAAAAGTTTTTCAGGGGTGGGGTCATTTTTTACAAACATAACCTGGGCGCCGGTTTTCAGGCTAAGACTTTCTTCAGTAGGAAAGGCCATCTCGGGAAAGTTGCCATCAATATGGGCTTTGAAGAATCTTACATTACTGCTCAAAGATCTTAATCTTGTCTGGTTGATCTGGGCGGCCTGCTGGTTATGGGTGGTAAGAGTTATGTACCCTTCATCTTCATCCGGCATGAAACCGGGCCTGTATTGACGGTTTAGTTTCTTAAGGTATGGTTGATCAAGTTGATTGTTTCGCACCTTGTTCAGCAGATCAATGAATTCCTTATCGGTTTGCCGGTATATTTGCTGCAATTCAATGCTGATGTATTGTGTTTGCTGCAACGCTTTGCTGCCAAAGAAAAAGAAATTATCGTAGTATTTTCCCAATAAGGCAATATCATCATCTTTTACCACCGGAGCCAGTTGCTGAAGGTCGCCGATGAGCAAAAGCTGGACACCACCAAAAGGGTTGTTGGGGTTTCGGTAACGGCGCAATACGCGGTCGATGCCATCCAGAAGATCGGCCCGCACCATACTTACTTCATCAATGATAAGCAGATCGAGGCTGCGGATGATATTGATCTTTTCTTTGTTAAGTTTCAGGAATCGCTTGTCGTCATTGCCGCCAGGTTGGGTGGTTTCATCAGGAAGAAGCGGTCCCAGGGGCAATTGAAAAAAAGAGTGTATGGTTACTCCGCCGGCATTGATTGCTGCAACGCCGGTAGGAGCAACAACTATGGATCGTTTTGATGAGCGCGATCTGATATAATGAAGAAAGGTGGTTTTTCCGGTACCTGCACGGCCTGTAAGAAACAGGTTTGTACCCGTTTGCTCAACAAAATCGTGAGCCAGTTGTAATTGAGGATTGTTCTGAAAATTCATTGCCATCGAGAATAGTTTCTGGTTTATCTAATAAAAATAAGAAAAAAAATGACAAAATCACAATCCATAAAAGCCAATAATAACCAGGCAACAGTTTAACCAGGGAAAAGCGGTTTTACCAGAAAAATGTATTTTAACCGGTAAGCCCAGCTAAATATCAGCAACCTCCTTGTGCAGAAAGTGTTTGTTGGTTTACAGCAGGAATAATACCTGCCGGTTGATCTCGTTTTTTAGCAGGTTGCCCGGTAGGGGAGGGTCGCATGAACCTGCGGTAGTCAAACCTGGCTTTTTCATCTTTATAGGCTGCAAAGGCAGGCTTAAAATCTTCAATGGCAAACTCCACAGCTGTTTTGTAGTTGCCACCCATTACCCTGATACCGGCATCCATCCCTTTTGCCAGAAGCAACAAACGGGCAGTTTGTGCTTTTGATTCTGATCCGGCATACAATACTGGTATTTGATCGCCCGATCTTTTTACTGTTTTTATATTTCTGCTCTCGAGCAACTGATCAAAGGGAATATTAATCGCTCCGGGTATATGACCTGCATCGTATTCTGCTTCGGTGCGCAGGTCAATAAATAAAAAATTACCGGCCTGTTGTGATATTGCGTTACGCAGCTCATAATAGTCAAACATATATTCATGGGTATACAGAAGTCTTACTACCTCATCGTTTGACCTGCCATAGTTTTTGGTGGTAAAAAGGTTGATCACCACAATAATGGCTACAAAACTGAAAAACAGTATACTTATGTTGTTTAGATTTTTATTGAAGTTCATAATATTATCTTTTTGGTGTTTAACATCCTCCTCTTCCGCCCGGAGTTTCTAATTCAATTACTGTACGAATAGGCACAGGTGTTTGTGGTTCAGTGGGAACGGCTTCTCCTTCAAGGAATAATCGCCTCACTTTGGTCCTGAACCTTGTTTCAAATTCTTCATCAAGGCTTAAATGATCATCGGGTTTCACGCTGCCATTGAAAAGCGTATCGAACATTCCGTTCAATCCGCCCTGGAGCACATATATATTTTCAAATCCTGCCCTTGCAGCCACTGTCCATGCCAGTTCGGCAGCACTCTCTCCAAAACCGTAAAATACTCTTTTGCTGTTGTGCGGAGCATCACTGAAGAAATCACGGTATCTGCGACCCAATATTTCATCTTTGGTAATGTTGATGGCTCCGGGGAGTGAGAATTTTTCAAATTCTTCGGGTTCGCGCACATCAATAAGAATGAAATTGCGGTCTTCATTGATTATTTTGTACGCAGCCTCTTCAGCATCTACAAAGCGTTTATCACCCTGAAGCATGCTATGCAATTGACCGGGCGGTATTTCGCGTGCATTGCTTTTTCTTTGTTCGGGAAGGAAAAGGAATGCAAAAATAGCGATGATAAGCAACATTCCGGGCATTACATATGAGGGGCGCTGTTCTATAACAGCCGGAGGTGTATTGTTAACCCTGTCTTCAATACGCTGGGTTACGGCAAAAGCAATTACTGCCATCATAACCATAATGAATCCGAACCATGCCCTGGAAATCCCAAAGGTTTCATAGATAAATGGATTTCCTTCAAAGTACCCCATATGCAGGGGTTCAAATATGCTGTAGAAATGAGCGAATAAGAAAATGCCCAATACAGAGCCGGCCAGAAACAGCATTGCATCAATCTTGCCTACAGTAGCAGCTACAATACTGGTGCCGGGGCAATAACCACCCAGTATAAAACCGACTCCCATAATGGCTCCGCC
>SLOJ01000213.1 GCA_007132585.1 Bacteroidales bacterium
ACCACAGAGAAACTGGGTTTTGTGGGCGAAGAAAAGGGTATTGCGGTGCAGGCAGTTGCTTTGATTTACAGGGAATAAAGGAGGTAAACAAAAGTATCGAAAGATTTATCTTCTAAGTTCAAACTTCTCGCCAAGATATACTTTCCTTACCTGTTCATCATTGGCCAGTTCGTCAGCTGAACCGGCCTTCAGGATTGATCCTTCAAATAAAAGATAAGCTCTGTCGGTAATATTTAATGTTTCATGAACATTATGATCGGTTATGAGTACTCCGATGTTCTTGTCTTTCAATTGGCTTACAATAGTTTGAATATCTTCTACTGCAATGGGGTCAACTCCTGCAAAAGGTTCATCGAGCAGTATGAATCTGGGATCAACAGCAAGTGATCGTGCAATTTCTGTCCTGCGGCGTTCTCCGCCTGATAAGGTAATCCCTTTGCTTTTTCTTATTTGCTGAAGGCCGAATTCATCAAGCAGAGTTTCCAGTTTTTCATCCTGCTCTTCTTTGGTTTTATCGGTAAATTCAAGCACTGCCTTTATATTGTCTTCTACACTCAAGGTTCTGAAAACACTTGCTTCCTGTGCCAGATATCCAATTCCACGTTGGGCTCTTCGATACATGGGTTCTTTCGTTATTTCGGTGTTTTCCAGAAAAATTCTTCCTTCGTTGGCTTTGATCAGGCCTACTATCATGTAAAAGGTTGTAGTTTTACCTGCCCCATTGGGGCCCAGCAAGCCAACTATCTCTCCCTGGCTAACTTCCACTGATACGTGATTTACAACCGTCCTTTTTTTATATTTTTTTACCAGATTCTTTGTGTAAAGCTTCATAAAAGGTGATTTTTTTGCAGAAATAATAAAAAACCCCGTCAAAGGTAGGTAATAACGATAAAACTTATTTTTTTATTTTGTTTTTTCCAGCTCCTCCCAAAATTCAACTGCTCTTCGCAAATGCGGAATAACAATGGTTCCCCCCACAATGTTTGAAATGGCAAATACTTCAAATACTTCTTCTTTGGTTATGCCAAGTTCATAACATTTTTGCAAATGATATTTAATACAGTCATCACACCTTAGTACCATTGATGCTGAAAGACCTATCATTTCCTTTACCCTGGAAGTCAATGCACCATCGGTATAAGTATTTGTATCAAGGTTGAAAAGCCTTTTTAATACCAGATTATTGGAACCCAGTATCTTTTCATTCATTATTTCACGGTATTCATTGAATTCATTGATCATAAAAAAAATTTTTTGCAACGTAGTTTATTAATATTAAATTTACTTTGCAAACCTACAGAATATTTTTATTAGGTTTTCTAAATCCACAATTTGAATTGGTTTTGAAAAAGTTAAACTTTACTTTCATTTATTATTAATTCAACCGGTATAGCCACAAGTTAAAAAAAGTCCCAACGGGATCAGTTACAAATTTTAATTCGTTACAAATAAGAATGGAGACCAAAAACGATGTTTCTCTTAAAGAACTCTTAAAGCAGATTTTTGGCTACGATAAATTTAAGGGAGATCAGGAAGCCATTATTAATAATTTACTGGAGGGTAAAGATAGCTTTGTGATTATGCCCACAGGTGGTGGAAAGTCAATGTGTTATCAGCTACCGGCACTTACAGGTCATGGAACGGCAATTATTGTTTCACCGCTTATTGCACTTATGAAAAATCAGGTTGATGCAATCAGAAATTTTGCCACCTACGATAGTATTGCACATGTTTTGAACTCATCACTTTCCAAAGCTGAAATTTTACAGGTTAAGCGTGATTTGAGCAGCGGGCTGACGAAACTTCTTTACGTAGCCCCTGAATCGTTAACAAAAGAAGAAAATGTTGAGTTTCTGAAAACGCTTGACATATCTTTTGTTGCTGTTGATGAAGCTCACTGTATATCGGAATGGGGTCACGATTTCAGGCCTGAATACAGACGACTCAGGTCGATTATTGAAGCTTTTGAGAAGAAAATTCCTGTAATGGCCCTTACGGCTACCGCCACACCTAAGGTGCAACATGATATTATGAAAAACCTGAATATGCTTGACGCAAAGGTTTTTAAATCATCATTCAACCGGCCTAATTTATATTATGATGTAAGGACCAAAACCGAAAGTGTAAATAAGGATATTATCAGGTATATTAATAAACACCAGGGTAAATCGGGTATCATATATTGCCTTAGCAGGAAAAAGGTAGAGGAGATGGCGCAAACACTACAGGTAAATGGAATTAATGCCCTGCCTTATCATGCAGGCCTCGACTCGCAGGTGAGGGTGTCAACACAGGATAAATTTCTGAAGGAAGATATTGATGTTATTGTTGCTACCATTGCCTTTGGAATGGGAATTGATAAACCCGATGTGCGTTTTGTTATTCACTATGATATTCCTAAAAGTCTTGAATCCTATTATCAGGAGACCGGTCGTGCGGGGCGCGATGATGGCGAGGGAAATTGTATCACATTTTACTCTTACGATGATATTCAGAAACTGGAAAAATTTCTTAAAGGAAAACCGGTTGCTGAACAGGAGATTGGAACACAACTTTTACTGGAAACGGTTTCGTATGCTGAATCATCAATCTGCCGCAGAAAGCTGCTTTTAAATTATTTTGGAGAAGTATATGAACAGGAAAATTGCGGGTCATGTGATAATTGTTTAAATCCACGAGAAAAATTTGAAGGAAAAGAATATATTTGCCAATTATTAGAAACCATACTGGCAGTTAAAGAAATCTTTAAAACCAAACATGTAATAAACGTAATTATGGGAAAAAGCACCGGAGCTGTAAAATCCTGCAAACATCATCAGCTTGAAGTATTTGGTAAAGGAGCCGATAATGATGAGAAGTTCTGGCAAAGTATTGTAAGGCAAAGTATTATTGAAAGGCTGGTGGAAAAGGATATTGAAAATTATGGCACATTAAAAGTTACCAAAAAGGGTAAGGAATATCTTGACAATCCGAAATCTGTCAAAGTCTCAAAAGACAGAGATATGACAGATGGCAGTGATGATGACTTTAAAGGCGGCGCAGCCAAAACAAGTGCCACCGATAAGATGTTGTTTGCACTGCTTAAAGATTTGAGAAAAGAAATTGCTAAAAAGAATGACCTGCCACCGTTTGTCATCTTTCAGGATCCCAGTCTTGAGGATATGGCTATACAATATCCGATAAAAATTGAAGAACTCAAGCAAATATCAGGAGTTGGTTCAGGTAAAGCAGAACGATTTGGCAAACCATTCGTTGAACTCATTAAGAATTATGTTGACGAAAATGAGATTGAACGACCCATGGATATGGTTGTTAAATCAGTGGTGAATAAATCTGGTATTAAAGTATATATCATACAGAATATTGACCGTAAAAAACCTCTTGAAGATATAGCATATGCCAAAGGCCTTGAATTCGAAGATTTACTTACTGAAATAGAAAGTATTGTTGCTTCAGGTACCAAAATTGATATCAACTATTATATCAATGAAGCAATTGATGAAGACAAACAGGAAGAAATATTTGATTACTTCAAAACAGCCGAGACCGACTCTTACTCAGATGCATTGGTTGAACTTGGAGAAGACGATTATACCGAAGACGAAATACGCCTGATGCGTATAAAATTCATGTCGGAAATGGGAAACTGATTCCTGAAATTACTTAACAGATAAATATTGCCAATTAACCAACTAAAAAGGTTTGAGATATTTTGAAAAGTTTTCTCAAACCTTTTATAAATAAATCTTTTCAAGATATGACAACTGAAATGAAATCCCCCGAGTCAGGAAACCCTGTAAGGCCCGAAATCCCTGAACGCTCAAAAATCTCAAATGGTACCATAATAAACGTAGTTTTGTTTATTGGTTTAATTGTTTTGTACTTACTGAATATCTTTCCGTTGAAGGAATCTGAAACATTAGCAGGTAATGAAATAGAGCAGGAAATGGATGAAATGGCCAGCTTGATGGAACAGGGGGCATTTAATATTGCTTTTGTAAATTCCGATACCTTGATGGCCAATTATAAGCTTGCCCTTGATAAACGTGAAGAATTTGAACAGGAACAAAGAAGACTTGAAAATGATTTGCAGCGTCGGCAAAGATCTTTCCAGACAGATGTAGAAACCTTTCAGCAGCAGATTCAAACCGGGAATATATCGATGGAAGATGCCCAGGCCAGGGAGCAGGAGCTTATGCAGAGACAGCAGGAACTAATGCAGCTTAATGAAGATTACAGCAGCAGACTTATGACAAAAGAGATGGAAATTAATATTGACTTGTATCAGAGAATTACCGAACTTTTGTCACGTTTTAATGAAGAAATGGATTATGATTATATTCTGGGGTTTTCGCCGGGTGGTGGAATTTTGTACGCTAAGGAGAAACATGATATCACACAAAAAGTATTAAACAAGTTAAATGAAGAATATGATGCACAATAAAGTAAGCCGACTTTCATCTTTCATTGCAATTTGTATTTTATTTTTACTGGTCACAGGTAATGGGTTATTTGCTGAAAAACCCTATGCTGTTGTTATACACGGTGGTGCCGGTAATATTGCAAAAGAATCTCTCAGTCCTGAGCAGATTGAAGAATACAATATGAAACTTGCCGAGGCTCTCAATGCAGCGGAAGAAATTCTGAAAACAGGAGGCACCAGCCTTGATGCTGTGGAAGCAGCAACACGAATCCTCGAAGACTCGCCCCTTTTTAATGCCGGTAAAGGCGCTGTATTTAATATAGATGGAAAAAACGAACTGGATGCTTCTATCATGTGCGGATTAACAAACAACGCTGGAGCTGTAGCAGGAATCACAACAGTAAGAAACCCCATAACTGCAGCCCGCATGGTTATGGAAAATTCGGCACATGTACTGCTTACCGGAAAAGGTGCCGAAACATTTGCATATGAACACGGTCTTGATATTGTAGATCCGGGTTACTTCTTTGACCAGCGCAGGTGGAACCAATACCGCGAGTTTATCAGAAATAATGTAAATAGAAGTCGCTCCGATTTCGATATGAAAGATGATAATATTAAAATGGGGACCGTGGGAGCGGTTGCACTCGATATACATGGTAATATTGCCGCTGCCACATCAACAGGTGGTATGGTTGGCAAACGGTATGGAAGAATTGGCGACAGCCCCATAATTGGGGCAGGTACATATGCCCGCAACGATGCTTGCGGGGTTTCTGCCACAGGACATGGCGAGTATTTTATACGAAATCTTGTGGCATATGATATTGCTGCCAGAATGTTGTATAACGGACAAACACTTCAGGATGCAGCATATCACAATATCATGGAAAAGCTGGTTGATCAGGGTGCCAACGGAGGCATTATTGCTATTGATAAAGATGCCAATGTGGTAATGGAATTTAACACCACCGCCATGTTTAGGGGCTTCGTGAAATCAACCGGCGAAAAAGGAGTATGGATATTTGAGGAGTAAAGGAGTGGGCTTCTCCTGGATAACGGAGACCGGAAACCGGAGAAAGAAGAAAAATCGAAATTCGAATATCGAAGCACGAAACGAATTAAGAGCCAAGCCAATAAAGCTAAACCCGAAAAACTAAAAACAATGGACCGGGATGGCATCCCTGACAACACCGCCGGTTTTCCTGGTTAAAAATAGTTTGTTGCAGCCCGGTAGTGGAAATCAGAATGGCTTGGAGGGATGTAATCCCTTGATTTTTATAAGAAATCAGGAAAGTGAGAAATCAGGAAATAAGAAAGTAAGGAATTTTAACAACTCCGGGCACTAACTGAAGTCGTCCCGGAGAAAACTCTGCGTCTCTCCGTCTCCGCAGTTTCCAAAATCAAAAATCCCTCACTGATTCTCATATTTCACATAATCCTCATTGAAATATACCAGTTCAACTCCGGCATCATTAAACATGATCTCTGATTCTCCGCCGGCGTGGTACTTTTTTTCGCAAACGACACGTTTGATACCGCAATTGATGATGAGCATGGCACATACCCTGCAGGGAGTCATTCTGCAGTAAAGCGTTGCACCGTCAATACTAATACCTAACCGGGCAGCCTGGCTGATTGCGTTTTGCTCGGCATGTACCGTGCGTACACAATGCATGGTTGTACGGCCATCTTCGTGCAGTACTTTTTTCATCTGGTGGCCTACATCATCGCAATGGGGTAAACCAATGGGAGAGCCCACATAACCGGTTACAAGGATTTGTCGTCCGCGGGCAATTACACAGCCGCTCCGTCCACGATCGCAGGTGGCACGTTTGCTTACCGTATGGGCAATTTCCATGAAATACTCATCCCACGACGGGCGCTTATACGATATACCTTTATTATTTTCCATATTCAATGTGTATTCAAAGTTTATCAGTAACTGTAACAGGTATATTATATTCAAAGAATATTATGTAAGATATCTTCTGTTTTTTGTTTAAGCTCTTTAATGCTGCCATTGTTATTCAAAATGTAATCGGCCTGTTTGATACATTCTGAAAGATTTTGTTTGTTGGGATCATCAGAGTGCATCTCTCTTTCTTCATTTTCCCGGAATGTTGTAAAATCTACATTATCCGTTTCTGAGCCTCGTATTTGTATTCTTTCATATCGCATTTCAATATCAGCATCTATGGCAAGCAGATAGAAATTATCATATTGTCTTAGTTTTTCTATTTCCCCGGGAGTGCGTATGCTTTCAATAATACAGTTTTTTCCGGTTGAGGATGCTTTACGATACAATTCTTCAATGATAAAGGCGGGGCCGTTTTTTCTGCGGAGTTTATTTGCAGTAACAACCATAGTGTCACGGTTTACTTGCATCCCATGGCTTTTTATTACATCTGAAAGGTAGTCGCGTACCGAAAAATGTACAAATCCTTTTTCTTTCACAAGAAAATCAACAACGGTTCCTTTGCCGGCTCCTAGGGTGCCCGTTATTCCTATAACTATCATGCTGTAAATTTTCAATGGTGCTTATCTGAATTTATGCGTGCAAAGGTAAAAATTGTTTCCCTATAATTTATTGATCAAAATTTGCTTTAATCGGATATATTAAGTTTTTTGTCAATATTTTGAAAAGATATATTGATTTTATACTTTTATTGAGGTTAAATAAGGGGTTCATTAATGAGTTCCGATATGGCTCACCCGAAAGGCTTTGGGTAAAGGGATAATTCATACCTTTGAATTCGGGCATGAACATATTGATTTTTAAGTTTGAATAATTAGAACTATTAAAATAAAAGCACTATGAATCTTACAACTATAGAAAAATTTTTTTTACTGGCAAAGGATCCGGTAAAACCAAGATTCTCCATTTCTGATCTTCATTTGCACCATGCTTTAATTGGTATGCTGTTTCTTGAGCTTTCGAAACAGAATGCCATAAGCCAGGAAAATGAAAAGATTGTATTGAATAATGATTTCAAATCAGACGATCCGGTTATAAACGATATGTTTCAAACCCTGAGCCGATCAAGAAGAATAAGAAGGTTGCGGACATGGATTATTAAGTTGTCATCAAAAGCTCCCAAATACAAACGCACCTTTCTGGAAGATATGCAGTCGAAGGGCCTTGTAAGAATAGAAGTAAAAACGATCATGGGCTTCATATCTTATTCCAGGATTTATCTTGAGAAACCTGAAATCAGGGGAGAGCTGGTAAAAGATTTACGTACAGCTGTTTTGCAGGAAAAGGAATTAACCGCTGAAATGATCGTATTGCTTGCAATGACAGAAGCCTGTAAGATGCACAGAGTATTTGTTTCGGAGAGAAAGGATGTTAAGATTTTTAAATCAAAACTTAAGAAGATAATAAAGGATAGTCCGGTGGCCAATGATGTTGAACGAACTATCAGGCAGGTCCAGGCAGCTATTATTGCAGCCATTACAGTATCGGCTGCGGCAGCTGCTGCCAGCTCAAGACGGTAGAAGTCCGGGAAAAATTAATACCTTTAGTTAAGGGAGTCATCAGAAATCATCCATATCGCCCATCCCTCCATTATCGCGATCGCGGGGAACCCGCCTGTCGGCCCTGTAATTATTGATCCTGAAGGATACTCTTAAAGAAAAAGTCGGTGTGTTGGGATCCCAGGTACGGAATGTGTAAAAATCATCACCAAAATTAGTACTTTCTCTGGCCATGGTTCCAAAAATATCCCTTACCTGAAAAGTTACAGATAAATCGTTGTCAAAGAAGTTTTGCCGAAGAGCCAGGTTGGTGAAGAAATAGCCGGATCGCTCGCCCTGTGCCCTTACCGTTGGACTATTATACATGGCCATTAATTGCAATCGTGTGCCGGAACTAATACGAAAATCATTATTCAAACGGACATTCCAGTTAAAGCTTGAAGTTGAATAGTCTCTCCCATATAATTCACCTCTCTGCCGGTAGTCATAAAAATTTCCCATTACATCAAAATGCCACCAGCTGGTTGGGTCAAAGCCCATCATGATCTCGGTACCCAGCGAGTAGGCCTTACCTACATTTTCAAATGTAGTAAGTAATACATTAGGCTGGTCGTCGTAAATGCTGCGCACCCATTCTATTTTATTGTTGGTAATGCGATAATAAAGATCAGCAGAAAGAACATTTTGTGTAAATCTTTTCTGGTAGCTCAATTCATAAGAGTCAATGTATTCCGGCTCCAGATTCGGATTACCGATCCTGATACTATAAGCATTTCGCCAGGTGTAAAATGGCTCAAGGTACCATCCTCTTAAACGCTGTAAGCGTCTTGTGTAGCTTGCCATAACTTGTTGTTCTAATGGAAGCTGATAGGAGAAGTGCATTGTTGGGTAATAGTCCCAGCGATTTAATGCATAATCTTCCGGGTCACCAACCAAATTAATTGAGCGATCAATATATTCAGTTCTTAATCCAAACTGATATCCCAGTTTGTCAATCTCACCAGAATAAGTTGAATACAAAGAGTGAATAAAGGTATTGTATTCCACTGCCTTTGAAAACATATCAGAGAGTTCAAAAGCAGATATTTCAGGATTAAACTCAAACATATTATTGGTTTCTTCCTGCAGCCTTATGCGGGTTTGGTAGCCGGCTTCGAATCTTTGGTTCTCATTCAGGGGCAATGTATAATCAAGCCTGAAAGTGTATCTGCTCCTGGGGCCTTCTTCAAAAGCCCGCTGACCGCTTATTGTATCAAGACTTTCATTTAGAAGCATATTTAAAGAGCTTTGCTCTGATTCCCTTTGAGAAAAAACAGCTGTGGCCAGAATATTATGTCCATCCTGGTTAAAGTCAAGTTTGTAATCCAGTGTGAATGTATGAGAAATTCCACCTCTGTAACTTTCTTCAAGGCTTGTATACATATATCGTCCAGGATTGATAGTACTCCACTCCTCATACAGTCTTTCCGATTGTCCGCCCCGATCTCTGTCACCCATTCTGTAGGCAACACTGATGGTGTTTTGTGGATCAATATTAAAGTCAACTCCTCCGCGAAAACCCCATGAGTTTCGGATTCTGTCAAAACTACCTTCACTGTTCAGGTAGGTGGTATCGCTTCCAAAACTCTGACTTTGAGTAATGGATTGTCCGGGACGGCCTCTTTCATTGAAATCTCCCCCTAAATAAAAATTAAACCTTTCGCGGCGATAATTAACCAGGAAATCTCCTCCATACCGGTTAAAACTGCCTGCGTTCAGATTGGCAATTCCGTTTATACCCTGCAGGCGGTTTTGTTTCATTACAATGTTGATGATTCCCGCAACCCCATCGGGGTCGAAACGTGCAGAAGGGTTGGTAATGATTTCAATATTTTCGATCTGACTTGCGGGGATCTGGTTAAGTATGTCATTGGCATCAAGAATGCTGGGCTTCCCGTCAATAAGAACGGTAAAACTACCGCTACCGCGCAGGCTTACATCCCCATCAATATCGACGGTTACAGATGGAATATTTTCCAGAATTTCCACTGCAGTTCCCGAAGCAGAAGTATGCAGCTGACTTACATTTATTACCTTTTTATCAATTTGATAGGACATGGTAGGTCTGTCGGCCACTACAACAACTTCATCCAGCATTTCATCCATGGGGCTTAATTCTATGTTTCCCAGGTTAATTGATTCCTGTTCATCATCAAGTATAACATCTTCTATTACTTTATCATTGTATCCAAGGAAGCCGATCTCTATAAAATAGGTCCCTTTTTTAATATCAATCAAACGGAAGAAACCATTTATATCTGTAATAGCACCGGTTACCAGAGCTCCGTCTTCTGCATTTTTAACAGTAATTGTGGCAAATTCAAGGGGTTCACGGGTGTTGGAATCATACACAATACCTTTTATGGTTCCGGGTTTTAGCATACTTTCTACCTCGCCGGCAATTAATAAAAACGTAAATATTGAGAAAGTTATGCTTAATAGTATTTTCTTTTTATTATGTAAATTCATTTTAGTAAAATATTTCGATTAACTAAAGAGTTAATTCTTTTCTGTTTAATTAGTACAGTACAATAAAGTAAAACCCGGGAAAATTGTTGAAACCCTTAAGCTTTCTTAACATAAAAGGCCATCTCCGGGTGAAGATGGCCTTTGGAAATATTATTGGGAACTACACTGTATTATTTTTCAAATACTTTCTCTTCACCTTTCAACAAAACAATTGCTTTTCTCCGGGTTGATAAAATGATCTGGTACATGGCAGGTACAATTACCAGTGTTAGGAAAGTTGCCACGGTTAAACCAAAGATCACGGTCCATGACATGGGCCCCCAGAATGCGGCATTATCACCACCAAAATAAATCTGTGGATCGAGATCAGTCATCATGGTTACAAAGTTAATGTTGAGCCCTATGGCCAAAGGAATAAGTCCGAGTACTGTGGTTATTGCCGTAAGTATAACCGGTCTGAAACGGGTTTCACCGGCTCTTTGGATGCAATCCAGCGATTCTTCAGGGCTGAGAAACTTGTTTTCGGGTACATCAAGCTCTGCTCTTCTCTGGTCATGAAGGTAATCAGTATAGTCAATAAGTACGATAGCATTATTTACTACCACTCCGGCAAGACTTATAATTCCTACTCCGGTCATGATAATGATGAACTCCATATTGAATAGTGCCAGTCCGAAAAACACTCCCGCAGTGCTGAATATAACACTTCCTATAATAATGAAAGGCTTATAAATGGAATTGAACTGCGAAACAAGTATAATTCCGATAAGCGAAACGGCTATCAACAGTGCAATGACCAGAAATTCTCTGGCTTCATCCTGTTCCTGCTGTTCACCGGTAAAAGCATAATCATAGCCATCGGGCATTGTGTAAT
>SLOJ01000204.1 GCA_007132585.1 Bacteroidales bacterium
CCTCTCATTGGCAGTATCTTCAACCAGCCGGCTCTGCAAAATTTCAGTGAATACGGACCCTGGGCAGTTATTTCCGGGCTAAACCGTGCTGTAATATTTATAGCAGTGATTCTTTACCGTCATGAAAAAAAACTCAGTTACTTCATTATTGTTAGTCTGCTTTCAGGTTTATTGCGCTCTGGTTTCCAGATTGCAGGTGTTCTGTATTATGAACTGTCATTCAAGGGCTATGTTTACGGAACAACAATTGGAGGTGGAATTGTAGCGTTGGGAATCATCATCTTTATTTACTCGAAAAGTGGTATTCAAAATAAGAAGAGTATAAATTCAGAGCTTTACCCGTTTTCACGACCTTTGTTCTTTTCTGAACTGATTTTTTGGGGCTTATTATTTGCCGACAGATTTTTTCTTTTGGGTAATCCTGAGGAATTGGGTATTTATGATAATGCCCTGAAGTTTGCCATGGGTATTCAACTTGTAATTCAGGGATTATCGGCAGGAGTTCAGCCAGAAATATTCCGTTTTCTCAAAGAAGGAATTGAAAAGAAACATGATGATATTAAAAAACTATCTTCCCTCCTTTTGGCTGAATCACTTGTAGTTATTGCAATAAGCATAATACCTGTAATGATGTTTATCCTGGTTTTTTATGAAACCAGCCTGCAGCTTTCTTCGGGAATAGTAGCTATTCTGTTTGTAAGGTACATTTTCAGGGTACAATATGTAATTTTCTCATGGCCTTTGATGTTCAGTAAAAAAACCATATGGTTTTTCATACTTAATTTCTTTGTGCTTATCATTAATCTGATTATCAACTGGATACTCACACCACGAATAGGGTATTATGGAGCCATTATTGCCTTTTTGGTTTCATCATTTTTCCAGGTAATGATCCTATTTGTTATTCAGCAAAAAGTAATTCCCATTAAATGGAATTACAAAAAAATGCTTTACTTCCCCTTCAGCATCATTGCAGTGGCATCCCTGCTTGAAATCATTAAATTTGTATATAACACCGATTCATTTGTTGTTTCATTGATGCTGATAGGTTTTATTATTGCCGGGTTAGCAGTCGTATATAAGAATGAACTTACTGGAGTATTAAAGAATTTCCGGTTGGATTTAATCAAAAAACAACCTGATTCAAACGAAAAGTAAGATAATAACCAAAGTAATTTTCAGATAATTTTAGTGAAACATCTTAGTGAAACATAAAAATCAACTAATTGAAATCTAAATCAGAAAGTAAAAAAGATGAGAAGACAGGCGGTTTTTATCTGATTGAAATTAATCCCAGGGCCGGGTCCTGGATTGGCATCACTCCTTATTGTGGTGTTAACATCCCAGTAATTGCCTACCAGGATATGGCAGGAATTAAACAAAAAGAAAAGCCCGTGCAGAATAACTATCATTTCAGATACATAAAAGTTCTGCAGGATTTCACCAACTGTGTTTTTCGCTATAAGAAGACTTATCCTGATTGGTCAATGAGTATAATTAAGTGGTTAAAACAAAACAGATCTTCCAAAAGAATGTATGCTGAATTTCATAAAAAAGATTATTTAATACCTTTGGTATCGTTAGTATATGTAATTGCCAACATTTTACTCAGGAAAAACAGTACCGTATGAATAAACAATAAGGATATTTTTTTCTTTGAGTATTAGATACACAAACTTCAATTGATTTAAACCTGAAGATGGTTTAGCCAGAAATTCTGATTCTATAACCATCAACATTTAAGAACAATGACAAAGATCTATTATTGGTTACAGGAAAACTTTTCCAACATTATAAGAATAATATTGTTTGCTCTGAGCATTTTTCTTATTGTGCTTTTATTTCCCCGGCAAACAGGTTTTTTCTGGGAATTTTCCCAGGCCCGACCGTGGATGTATGAAGATTTGATTGCACCCTTTAATTTTGCCATACAAAAAACCCCTGAGGAACTGGCACAGGAGCGCGCAGAAGTGCTGAGCGACTATACTCCCTTTTTTCGCAAGGACCCTGTAGTTTACGATCGGCAATTTCAACTGATGAACACGCGATTTGAATTGCTTTGGTCAGAACTTGAAACTGAAGAAGAACTGGCTGAATCATTGAAAGAGAGAACCAAAAGTATTGCTTTGAATATTTTTGACACCATTTACCAACGTGGAGTTATATTTCTTGAAGGAGAGATGTCTGAAGCAGACAAAGAAACAGATATACTTCTGCTTGATGGTGCTGTGGCAAGGTCAAGAAAAGTGGGTGATTTTTTTAATATAAGAGAAGCTTTTCAATATGCAAACAGGGTGCTTGAAAGAGAAAATATTGAGCCCAGGCGCAGAAGTCTTTTGCGTAATGTTCTGGAAAATTCAATTACACATTCGGTGTTTTGGGATGAAGAAACCAATACCAAGGCAATTTCATCTGCTATGGAAAGGATTTCACCCACCAGGGGTATGGTTCAGCAAGGAGAAAAAATCATTTCAAAAGGAGAACTGATTACCGCCGAAAAACTGAAGATACTCGAATCATTTCGTGCAGAATATAGCCGGCAACTTGGCAGTGCATCTGCAAATTACCTGGTGTTTTTGGGTCAGTTTCTGCTGGTTTCCATTTCCATTGTGGTTTTAAGTCTTTTTTTATGGGTTTTCAGAAAAGAGGTATTCCACAATACCAGGAAACTTATTGTAGTCTTACTCTCTATCTTTTTGATGATATTGCTTACCAGCCAGGTAGTAAAATACAATATTGACCTGTTGTACCTGATACCGGTTTGTATAGTACCCATTATCATCAGGAGTTTTTTTGATAACCGTCTTGCATTATATGTGCACATCACTAGTATTATCCTTATCGGATTCCTTGTACCCAGAAGTTTTGAATTTGTATTTCTGCAGTTTATTGCAGGTATTATTGCTATATTATCAATGGCTGGCTTACGTAGACGATCACAACTTTTTACAACGGTTTCTCTTATCTTTCTTACCTATGCAGCAGTTTTTACCGGCCTTAGCCTGGCACAAACCGGAACATTTTCTGAATTAGATCCTGTAACATATGTTTATTTTGCAGGAAGCGCACTTCTTACCCTGTTTTCTTACCCGTTAATTTACATTTTTGAAAGAACTTCAGGACTGCCAACCGATTTTTCTCTGCTGGAACTATCAGATACAAATTCTACTCTGCTTCGCGAATTAAATACTACTGCACCAGGTACATTTCAACATTCATTACAGGTAGCAAACCTATCTGAAGATGCCATAAATATTATTGGGGGCAACAGTTTGCTTGTCAGGACGGGTGCTTTGTATCATGATATTGGCAAGATGGTCCAGCCACATTATTTTATTGAAAACCAAAAGTCTGACATAAATCCCCACGATGAGATCAGTTATACAGAGAGTGCAGAGATCATCATAGGACATGTAATCAAGGGTATTGAAAAGGCGCGTAAACATGACTTACCGGAATATATCATTGATTTTATTCGTACACACCATGGTACCACTACAACCCGGTATTTTTATGCAATGGAAAAAAATGAAAACCCCGATCGGGAAATTGATAAAGAGCTATTCACTTATAAAGGCCCTAAACCTTTCAGCAAAGAAACAGCAGTTTTGATGATGGCTGATTCGGTGGAAGCTGCTTCACGAAGTTTGAAAAAACCCAATGAAGAATCTATTAACAATTTGGTTGAAAACATTATAGACAATCAAATTGAAGAAAAACAATTTGATAATGCCGACATTACCTTTAAAGATATTAAAATAATTAAGAATGTTTTTAAGAACCGGCTGATGCATATATTTCACGTGCGTATAGCTTATCCGCAAAATAATTAATCAATACAATACGCACTTTTTATCTATTTGAAAATTAAGAAGGATTTAACTTCATGATTTCATCTTTTCAAGGTATTGAATTGATTCAGGCCCCAGATTGAAAAGCAGATCAAGAATACTCAAATTGGGCAGAAAGCCATACTTATCAGCAAAAACCTGATAATACGTTTCGAAGACAATTTCTTTTTTTCCCTTTTTGTCTTTAGCCTTCGGACTTATGGAAAAACGGTAATCAGCATATTCTGAATTATCTACAACAAAATCATGAGTAAATTCAATTTCCGTTTTTATTCCTGTTTCGTTAAGAATACTTTTTAATATTTTATCATTTTTTTTATATAAAAAATCAGAATCTGATTCCATGATCAAATGTTCTACAAGATCCATGTAATACAAAAAATAAGGAGAATTACGGTATGCCGATTCAATACTTCGCCAATGATTTTTTTGCCACGCTGCATGTTTACTTATTTTTATCTGCATAGTTTTTGTTTGATTACCAAAAGGTTTTTCAACAGGTATGGTTAGACTAATATTTCCATTTGCACTGAATATATTACATCGGTTTCTCCAGGTTTGCTTCGGATATGTTTCATGGATATCTATTATAGCTTTATCATGGCTTATTATTTCTACAAAATATTCTATTGGTGGAAAATAGGTGGTAGATAATAAAACATTCGCTTTTTTAAGATTTGAGTTTGTCATAGTATTAAAATATAATACAAAAGTAAAAAAAGCAAAGCCTCTGACACAAATTCTATATTAACTCAACATGGCATTTCCTTATCTTTGTCATAGGTAATCATAAAGTATAGCAATCATCATGAAAATTCTCAACACAGAGCAAATACGCGAAACAGATAAATATACCATAGAAAATGAGCCCATTTCTTCTATTGACCTGATGGAGCGTGCATCAAAAGCCTTTTTTGAACAGGTGAAAAAACGAATCAAAAAAAATGATCAGGTAAAAGTATTTTGCGGAATGGGCAATAATGGCGGTGATGGACTTGCTATTGCCCGTATGCTTATTTTATCGGGCTTTAAAGTAAATGTATATAAGATTGTACATTCAAAAAAATCATCTGCTGATTTTGCCATCAATGAAGACCGGCTTAAAAAAATCAAAGAAGTAAAATTTATTGAAGTATCAAAAAAAGAAGAACTTCCTGAAATCGATAATGATGACATTATTATTGATGCAATATTCGGCAGTGGACTTTCAAGACCTCTTGAAGAATTTCCTGCTGAAGTGGTAAAACATATCAATGAAAGTGTTGCAAGGATTATTTCTGTTGATTTGCCCAGCGGCCTTTTTGGAGAAGACAACACTGATAATATTCATGAAAATATAATTCAGGCTGATTTTACGTATACTTTTCAACTGCCTAAACTGGCTTTTATGTTGCCCGAAAATAATCAATATACAGGTTTATGGCAGGTTTTGGATATCGGGCTGGATCAGGATTTTATTAACCGGCAAAATACACCGTGGCATTTTTTAACCAGAGATGATTTACTCCCTTTTTTTAAAAAACGGAAAAAATTTGATCACAAAGGAGTATTCGGTCACACCCTTCTTATTGCAGGCAGCTATGGTAAAAGCGGTGCTGCACTTCTTGCTGCAAAAGCAGCATTGAAAAGTGGTACAGGGCTTGTTACCACGCATATTCCAAGTAATAACTACATCATACAGCAACTTGGATTGCCCGAAGGTATGGTTTCGGTTGATGAAAATGACAAAGTGTTCAGTGAAATTAAAAACCTTGAAAATTACACTTCAATAGCTGTCGGGCCCGGGTTAGGCAAAGACCCTTTAACTCAGAATGCACTTAAATTACTAATTCAGGATGCCACAATTCCTTTAATACTGGATGCTGATGCAATTAATATTCTTGCGGAAAATCCAACCTGGCTCTCTTTTTTACCTGCAGGAAGTATACTAACACCCCATGTTGGTGAATTTGAAAGATTAACCGAAAAGAGCAGCAATGGATGGGAAAGACTGGAAAAGGCCAGGGGATTTGCTTTCCGGTTTAGTTGTTTTGTGGTGTTAAAAGGAGCACATACAGCAGTAGTTTCTCCTGATAAGCAAGTATTTTTCAATTCAACAGGAAACCCGGGCATGGCTACCGGAGGAACAGGCGATGTTCTCACAGGAATGATTGCAGGATTTATGGCACAGGGATACTCTTTGCAATACAGCGCAATGATAGCTGTTTTTTTACATGGTATGGCAGCAGACATAGCGGTAAAACGAATAACAACAGAAACTCTGATTGCAGGTGATTTAGTTAAAAATATCGACCGCGCCATAAAAAAGACTTTTTATTGATAATGAATATTTCCCGGAAACCAGTTATTATTTAAAGACCCTTATTTCCACTATATTTCTATGACTAAATACGATAAATGCATTATGGCGGGCTTTAGCCGGTCCTTGGCATGAACATATCAGCCCGATTCGTTAAGCAATCCTGGTGGGGAATCTCAACAAGCAGCAAAAGAATAACTCCTGAAAATGAATGATGCTTATAATAAACTAAAAGAATAAAAAGGGTTTTCTTCGGGATTATACTGATAAATAAATCCGGGAGAGAAACTTACATTATCTCCATTATCAAAAAAGATACATTATCGCGTGCACCTTTCTCATAAACCTGCTTAACGATTTTTTGAGCATCCGGTTCCATTAATAAAGACTCAAGTTCTTCATCAGTGATCATATCAGTAAGGCCATCGCTGCAGAGAAGTAACATATCTCCTGTTTTTATTATGCTTGTAAGGTCGTGCACATCAACAAAAGGTATTTTGCCACCACCTATTGAATTAGCTATATAATTTGATGGAATAGCAAAGTCATTTGTAAGCCATGCGAGAGTATGATCAGTAGTAAGTTGTTTTAGTTTTCCCTTGCTGAAATGATATAAACGACTGTCGCCGGCGTGGAAGCTAATAAATTTATCTGAATAACAAAAAACTCCGGTAAGCGTAGTTCCCATTCCTTCATAGGAAGAATTTTCAACACTCATTTTATTTAAATGCTCATGCGTGCTTCTTATCCAACGAGAAAACTCTGCTTTTACGTCTTCAAAATCAAGGCCTTTAGATAATTGCTCCGTAAACCTGAAAAGATCTGTTAAAACCTCTTCGCTTGCAACCTCTCCTGCCCGATGACCGCCTATACCATCAGCTACTGCAAAAACAGCCTGAATTGTTTTATTGTCAAATGAAGCCTTCCTGTAATCATTGGTAAACAACTCATCATCCAAAAGGATATGATCTTCATTTTGCGATCTTCGTAAACCTTTATCGCTTATACCTGCTACCTTCAAGTACATTTCCAGGTTAAATTAATATGTGGAATTTGGTAAAAAAGATTCTACTTCTTTTTTAAAAATCTAATTTACTAATTTAAAAAATACACTACGGAACATTTTGTATTAATTTTCTAAGCCAAAACAATAATTACAATGGACAATTTAGAATTTATGTTGATCGGTCAAAATGATTTTATTGTTTTGTTTTCAAAAATTAAATATTATTCTAATCACCCCCTTTTTTTTCAACATTTTATAATTTTTTATCAACATTTTATAATTAATCCCCATTTATTTTTACCTTTGCCGCTTATTAATTTATCTTTTCATTAAATTATTAAATTAACAAAAAATGAGTAACAGAAGATTGATTGCCATCAAAGAGGCACTTAGCCATTTACCAATGGAAAATTCATCAGAAAATGTAAAAGTATCAGATTACTTTGGTATTAATGTTTTTAATAACCGGGCCATGCAGGAATACCTTCCGGATGATGTGTATAAAAACATCAGTGAAAACATTGATAAAACCGATCGTATTGATAAGCGAATAGCTGACCAGGTAGCTTCAGCCATGCGGGCCTGGGCCATCAGTAAGGGAGCAACTCATTATACGCACTGGTTTTTGCCGCTAAACGGAGCTACTGCTGAGAAACATGATTCTTTCTTTAGTCCATCATCATCAGATAACCGTAATATTGAACAGTTTGATGGAGGTAACCTGGTTCAGCAGGAACCTGATGCAAGTAGTCTCCCGAGCGGAGGCCTTAGAAATACATTCGAAGCCCGTGGTTATTCGGCCTGGGATCCATCTTCGCCTGCATTTATTCTTGATAACACTCTTTGCATACCAACTATTTTTGTTTCTTACACAGGCCATGCTCTTGACTTTAAAACGCCATTATTAAAAACCCTGAGCTTAATTGACAAGGTTGCTACCGATGTTTGTCAACTTTTCGACCGAAGTATTACAAGGGTATATCCAACTCTTGGTTGGGAACAAGAGTACTTTCTGGTTGATGAAGCACTATACCATGCACGTCCTGATCTGGTAATGACAGGAAGGACCATACTCGGCCACGGGCCGGCAAAGGGACAGCAGCTTGAAGACCATTATTTTGGTGCTATTGCTCCCAGAGTAAAGTCGTTTATGAATGAGTTTGAAAAAGAATCATGGAAATTGGGAATTCCTGTTAAAACGCGACATAATGAAGTAGCACCAAACCAGTTTGAGTTGGCACCGGTATACGAAGAAGCCAATATAGCCATTGATCATAATCAATTGGTTATGGTAATTATGGATAAGATTGCGCGTAAACACAAGTTCCGTATCTTATTTCATGAAAAACCATTTGCCGGGTTAAACGGAAGCGGCAAACATAACAACTGGTCATTGGCAACCAATACCGGAAAAAATCTTCTCAGCCCTGGTCATACACCAAAAACAAACCTCTTGTTTCTTACTTTTTTTGTCAATTTCATCAAAGCTGTACATGATCATGCTGATCTGCTAAGAGCAGCTATTGCTTCGGCAGGCAATGATCACAGACTCGGAGCAAATGAAGCTCCTCCGGCAATTATTTCTATTTTCATCGGATCGCAGCTAACCAAAGTTTTGGATGAAATAGAAAAAAAGGTAAAAGACCGTAAGATGACTCCGGATGAAAAAACAGAATTAAAACTAAATATCGGGAAAATACCTCGAATCATACTGGATAATACTGATCGTAACCGAACATCACCCCTTGCCTTTACAGGCAACAAATTTGAGTTCAGGGCCGTTGGTTCAGCGGCAAACTGCGGACCAGCTATGATTGCGCTCAATACCATTATAGCAAACCAACTTATTAAATTCAAAAATACTGTTGATAAAGCTTTGGATAAAGGTGAAGATAAAGATGAAACAATCTTTAAGATCTTAAGAGATTATATCGAGAAATCCAGGCCCATTTTATTTGAAGGCAACGGTTACAGCGAAGAATGGGTTAAAGAAGCTGAAAAAAGAGGGCTTTCCAATTTCAAAAATACACCTGACGCCCTTTCAGCTTTTGTGTCTGATTCAACAATGGATCTTTTTTCAAAAAACAAAATTTTAACAAAAAAAGAGCTGGAGGCCAGATGGGAAATACGGCATGAGAATTACGCTAAGGTCATACAGATTGAATCGCGTGTATTGGCCGACCTGGCTGGAAATCACATTATACCAACTGCTATCAGATACCAGAATATCCTTGTGGACAATGTAAAAGGTTTAAAGGAGATACTTTCAGATGAGCAATTTGAAAAACAAGCTGATGTGCAAAAACATATTATTGGCAAGATATCAGAACATATTACCGAGATCAGAAAAGATGTGAGAGAAATGATTGGCAAAAGAAAAGAAGCAAACACTCTTGAAAAGGCCGAAATGCTGTCGCAGTTTTATTGCAATGAAGTAAAACCCTATCTTGACCGCATCAGATACCACATTGATAAGCTCGAATTACTTGTTGATGATGAAATGTGGACCTTGCCCAAATACAGGGAAATGCTTTTTATTAAATAGATTATCATAAGATTATCAGATTAAAAAAGGAGACCACCTGAAAAGGTTTTGTTCCCATTGGAAACTGAACTAAAATAGAGCCAAAATAAAATAAACAGGAAAATTAATTTGGTCAAAATCAGTTTCCGATGTGAACTTTTCAGCCGGTCTCCTTTTGATATATGGAGTGTTAATTACTTAATATTATATACGAAACCTATACCAAACTGCTGTTTCATTTGTGTTGTTGGCCCTACGCTTCCGTCTTCTTTCTCAATTTTAATATCATGATCATAAAGCAGATGAAAGCCAGCGGTAACAGTCAGAAAGGTGTTTATGGGCATATTGATTTGTGTAAGCCAGTCAACATCGGTATTTTTTCTGTTGCTCACATCTGAATCAGTATAATTATTAAATAAAATAATTCTTGAATTTACATTAACATTCGTAACGACTTCCTTGTTTAACTCTATCCGCGCCAGTGCACCAAATTCCGGATTCAGATTTTTCCCCGGATCAACCCCATATGCTCCCTGCGCACTAAGATCATCATCCAGTACAAATGTAATTTTACCCGTAGCAGGTGAGAAAAAAATCGAAAGAAAATTAACAGGTTTATAATCAATACCCAATGAAGTTGTAAGATACCCTGGTGCCATAAATCGTGAAACTACTACACTGTCATTGGGATATTTAAATCCTTTATCAAATTGCGACTGAAAATTAACAATTGCTGTATAGCTTAATTGTTTATTAATACTTCTTCCCAGTTTCGAAAATACATCAATTTTATCAATATTTTTTCTCAACGGATTATCGGCTAATTTGATGATACCATAATTTAAATCCGCATAATTTTCCCAGGCATATAGGTTTTTCGCGTAATTGGCATCAAATCGCACCTGGGTTGTTGATGCAAAAGAATTCTCTCCTCCTGCTGCCCAATTTGTAAAGGCAACCTGATTCATGGTTTGCTGGAAAAAACCCGTTAGTTTCCAATTCTTTTCTACATGGATTGTATCATCAGCAAATAAAGCTAAATTGGCAAATAAAACTAATGAAACAAATAATAGTCCTTTTCTTTTCATGAGATTCAGTTTTAATTAGTGTATCGAATTAATCTATAGAATTACCAATAAAATTTTTCTGTAATTTAATAATCCAAAAACAATATTATCATTACTATAATTCAGCAATATTAATCTCAATGTGGTTGAGAAAATAGAATACAAGATTCTCAAACAATATCAAACCCCATATGTTTAACGTATAATGATTTTTTTCCGACAAAAGTAGTCACTTTTTTTTCGTTAAAAATAATCATTTATACAGTTTTGTTTTACTTCTCATTAAAATTCGACTTATGCAGGCAATATACTTTACTCAAGCTAATAAAAACTGTTCATTACATGAAACGGACATACCCGAGCCAGGCACCGGTGAGGTTTTGATTCAGTTAAAAGCAGCAGCACTTAATCGACGCGACTACTGGATTAAAAAAGGTATATACGCGGGAGCAAAATTTCCCTGTATTCCGGGTTCTGATGGATCAGGAGTAGTCGTAAAAACCGGAAAGAATGTAAATAATGACTGGTTAAATAAGTCTGTTATTATTAATCCTGGTCTTAAATGGGGTGATAATCCTGATCATCATGGTTCTGAATTTCATATTCTCGGTTTACCAAGACAGGGCACTCTTGCTCAATTTGTAAGCGTACCCGAGACTAGTGTATGGGAGAAACCCGATACATGGAGTTTTGAAAAAGCGGCAGCACTTCCACTTGCCGGGTTAACTGCATATCGAGCTCTTTTTACCAGAGGTCGATTGAAAAAAAAAGAGAAAGTATTGATAACCGGTGCAGGCGGTGGTGTGGCTGTTTTCCTTACACAATTTGCTGTAGCAAAAGGTGCTAAAGTTTATGTGAGCAGCAGCTCGGAGAAAAAAATAAAAAAGGCTCTTGGACTTGGAGTAAAAGCAGGGGTTTACTACAATATGGAAGGTTGGGAGAAAGATCTCGCTGAATTAGCAGGTGGAAAATTTGATCTTATTATAGATAGTGCTGCAGGAGAAAACTTTGAAAAATTTCCAGGCCTTCTAAATGTTGGTGGCAGAATAGTTATTTTTGGTGGAACAGCCGGAAAAATCCCGGAAATGACCGCTGCGAAAATTTTCTGGAAACAAGCATCAATACTCGGTACTACAATGGGCAGCCCAAAAGACTTTGAAAATATGCTTGATTTTGTTAAGAAGCATGATATTGAACCGGTTATTGATAAGATATTTCCTATGGTAGACACAGAATTGGCTTTCAGGCAAATGGAAAACCATGAACAATTCGGAAAAATCGTAATAAAAATTTCAGATCCATTTTAATTCCCCAAAAAAAAGGAAATATGAATAAAAAAATATTTGTTGTTACAGGCGGTAGTTCTGGGATTGGTTTGGCTGTTATTAAGAAGCTCATTGCAAATAAATCCAATCACGTAATATCATTCTCCAGAAGTAAAAGTAAGATTAAAAGAGCTTTGGATGAAATAAACGAAAAACCAAAAAATCTGGAATTTTATGAGGGAGATGTATGCTCTGATGATGATTGCAAAGGGTTTGCAAAATACATCAGTAATAAGTACGCCAAAATTGACGGTCTTGTTAATTCTGCCGGTGTTTTAACACAAGGCGGTATACAAAATATTAGTTATGACCAGTGGAAATTCAATCTGGATGTTAATCTTAACGGGGTGTATCTTTTCACTCAAAATTTGCTTGATTTGCTTAAAAAATCAGAAAGTGCATCCATTGTAAATATTTCTTCAATAGCATCAATGCGTCCTGGTCGCAGTATTGCCTATTCAGTTAGTAAGGCAGGACTTGATATGCTTACGGAGTTTCTTGCAGGTGAACTGGCACCTTTTAAAATCAGAGTTAATGCTGTAAATCCGGGCTTTGTGCGTACAAATATTCACTTTGATAATAAAATAGTTAAGAGTGAAGATGAATATGAAAAAATGGTTTCTGATGTTGTAAAGAGAAATCCTTTGGAGAGAGAAGGAAAACCGGAAGAAATAGCTGATCTGATTGTTTTCCTGTTAGAAAAAAAATCATCGTGGATTACCGGTTCTGTTTTTAAAATAGATGGCGGAACTTTAATTGAAAATGACTTTTTACCAGGTTTTAAAAATTTATAATTTTTAAACATTTTTTTAAAAATATGTTTTCATATAATATCTATATGTATAGCATTCATTATACTATTTAATTCATGCAAACATCCTGTTAATAGCAGGTATACGTCAATACAGCTATAAATAGCTGTTATTGCTTTGCGGCAAACCCTTAGTTAAATTTTAGTAAATAAACGAATTGACTGAAGTCTATAACTAAACTATATTTGATTAATAATAGTTCTTTAAGGATTTGGGTGCATTTAATATCGATATATAAAGTAAGCAACTTGCCTGAAATTGGTTGGCAGTGTATGATGTTTGGGTCAGATTTCAGATTGAAAATATCGTGAAAGATGTGAAAAAGATTGATTGCAGGTACTCAAAGTCAATATCTGCCGGAGAGTTGGCAAAAAATCAAATGTTGTCGGATACATATTGAAAAAGAAGATGTCAAATTCTCTCTGAATGGGGAGGTATCAGAGTTTTTCCTAATGAAAGGCAAGTTGCTCTTTACTTTGAAAGATTTGTTTGGTTAAATATCATAATAAAATTGGGTTTCTGTCTGACAGAAATTCATGTTTTTGGTTTTATTGTTTTACAGTGTTAGTGGTGTGAGGGTTGTCTTTGTGAAAAGGCAACCCTTTTTTATTAAATTGCAATTGCCTGATTTTTTAAAGCAAAGCTAATAAGGGCTGCAGTATTTTTAAGACCCGATTTCGATAACATATTGTTTCTGTGTCCACCCACTGTACGAGGACTGATTTCGAGCTTTTCTGCAATCTCAGTATTTGAGTATCCCTGGCTTACCAGTTGAAGTACCTCAAGTTCTCTTTTGGTAAAACTATCAAGAATGTTTTGTTCAGCGCTTTTTTGGCGGGCATTAAATACTTGCCGGGTAACCGTTACCAGTATTTCATCGCTGAAATAACCTTTATCGTTCGCCATATTATCTATTGCTTTGATTAATTCATCCTTACCAATGTTTTTGAGTAAATAACCCATGGCTCCAGCCTGTAGCATTTCTTCAACATACTCCCCTTCTCCAAACATGCTTAATGCAAGTATTTTCAAATCAGGAAACATTTCCAAAGCCTTACGGGTTGTTTCTACACCATTCATACCGGGCATTTTTATATCCATGAATACCAGATCGGGGTTAAGCCCGGGTAATATTTCAATAAATTCTTCACCTGAAGAAGCTTCAGCAATAACATTGGCAGAAGGAATTTCTTCCAGCAAATCGCGCAATCCATTCCTGAATATAAAATGATCATCAACAATTACAATTTTATGAGCCATAGTAAAATATATTTTTAGGTGACAATTCCTGAGAAAGAAGAATAAACTATTTAAGAATAGTATAATAGACCAATAAACAACCAACTTTTCAAAATTAGTTTTATAAGCGAACTAAAACATCCGTAATACATGTAATTTGGCCTAAGTGATATTCTTTTAAACAGTCTGAATTACTCAGTGAGCTTTTTTAGGGGTAAAAAGATCTTTACAAATATCCCCATTCCTTCAGCTGAATAAATTGAGATATTTCCATTCAGTGAATTAATACGATTCTGCATATTACTAAGTCCCATTTTCCCTGCATTATTCTGAGTTAGTTTTATGTAATCAAATCCTTTACCATCGTCAGAATAACTTGCTGAAAGAACATGATCCCTTATATCCATAACGATTTCAACTACATTGCAACCAGAGTGCTTCAATGAGTTATTAAGTAACTCACAAACTACCCTGTATAAGGCCAGAGATGTTTCCTCATCAATATCTTCAGCAGTAAATTTTATACGCAAATTAACCCTGAACTTTCCAATGGCATTTATTTTTGAAACATGAGATTCTAATGCTTTTTGCAAGCCAAAATCATTTAAAATACCTGGCGTAAGGTTATTGGATATACTCCTGGTTTGTGTAATGGCATCATCCACAAGACTGCGACAATATACAAGTGTTTTATTTTGCCTGTGGTCAAGATTTTTATTGAGGCTCTCCTGTTGAAGGTACATTTTTAAACCAGAAAGCAATGGTCCTATGCCGTCATGCAACTCCTCAGCAAGTCGTTTTCTTTCCCGTTCTTCAGTTATTATGGTATTTTTATATATACTCTTCTCAAAAGTTTTTTGCATTGTTATATCGCGGGCAATTCCAAAAACTTCTGAAACAGAATTTTCAGAATTATAATTAACAAACCCTTTTATTTGTAAGCTTTTTACTTTTTCATAATTATCCAGAACCTTGGTTTCAAAAGAGAATGATTTTTTGAATTCTTTTACCACTCTTTCAAACTGTCTGTAAACAGATCTTTTCTCCTTAGGAATAAAGAAACTCAAAGCGTTTTTATTTTCAAGCTTAATATTATCAAAACCAAGAATTTTTGCTGCAGCTTTATTTATTTTACGTATTTTCCCATTTCCATCAAGGCTAAAAACAATATCAGGAACATTATCAAATAATTCTCTGTAGCGTAATTCACTTTCCTGCAAGAGTTTCTGTGTCCGGCGAATATCATCAATATCAATACAGTTTCCCATATAACCCGAAAACCTGCCCTTATAATCGCACAAGGGTACCAGAAAAACTTTCACCCAGCGATAGGTACCACTGTTATGAATCATGCGGTATTCCTGAATAAAAGGCTTTTTCAGGTCAAATTTTCTGTAATAATCAAATAGCACTCTATTCTTATCTTCAGGGTGGATAGCATCTTGCCAACCATCTCCCCTATCCTGCTCCAGTGCTCTGGCGGTAAAATTCTTAAGGGTTTTATTCAAATAATCAATTTCTTTATTTTTATTTGCCCTCCAGATCAGTGTAGGGAAATTATCAAATACCGTTAGGTAGTAATCGAGAAGTTTTTTTTGTTTCTGTTCGGTTTTTACAAGTGATGAAATATCGCGTGAGACGACTGTTACACTTTCTACTTCGTTTTCATGATTAAAATTCGGGGATAATCTTGCCTGGTAATATAATTTGCTACCAAAAGCATCTAATTCATACCTGATTTCTGCACTGCTTTTATCTGAAACGATCTTCTTTATGGCATCACAAAATAATTTCTCCACATCATCGGGGAAACCTGCCTCGGAGAGATGAATGCCCGGCTTAAAAGAACTGTTTAAGTTAGCAAAGCCCGGATCTGAATCTTTATCGGGAAACTCAAAAAATCTGCCATTCCTGTCAAGTATGAACACATTATCATCAATGGATTCCATAATGCTGCGAAAAACGTCATGTTGCTTGCGGCGTTTTTCATTCTCGGCCTGTAAAGGATGAAAAGGCATTAATACACCATTGAATCCCTGATCATCATTGTAGCAAATATTTAAAGAGATATTACTTTTTGATCCATTGGAACTTTGCCAGGTGAAACTAAATCCTTCTGATGAGTTGTTCTTTTTACTCCTGATAGCAACTAAAATAACTTTTCTGGCAAGTTCAGGCGTCAAAAAAGATAAAATATCTTTCCCTTTAATATCATCTGAATTGATACCCACCAAAGCATGCAAATTTGAAGAAACTGAAGAAACTATCCCATTATTATCACAGCGGATACAAACTACATTCCCAAAATCATTTCCTTCCATTTGTGTGTTGGTTTTCATGACTCATGTAGTTTTAGAGTTGGGTTAATTTCTGAACCGACTCTTTTTTTAGTGGTTTATTTAGGTAGTGTACAACAAATCTGTTTGCCATAGCTTTTTTATGATCTTCAGCGTCAACAGAAGATGAAAGCATAACAATTTTTGTCTTTTTATGCACAATTTCAGGCAACTCTTCAAAAAGTTCAAGAAACCCAAAACCATCAATCTCGGGCATTCTTATATCGAGGAATATCAGATCAGGGATCTGCCCGGTATCATTTTGTGCAATATCATGTAAATATCTGATAGCAGACTCAGCAGACTTTTCAATAGTAATAGTTTTGCTCAAACCTGCATTTTCAACAACTTTGCGGTTTACAAGATTATCAATATCACTATCATCTATTAATAAAATATTTTCCAGAATCATGGTACACAATATTTAAGGCCCAGGAGATGAATTTAATTTTATTGCTGTTTTTTAACATGAAAAGATTAACATCAGAAATTTTCAGCATCTACGGAATTCATCATGAACAATTTGGGTTCCTTTTGAGAAAAATTTGGCAGTTCAATTACAAAAGTAGTTCCCCTATTCAGTTCTGATTGTATCTTTATTTTTCCATTAAGTTTTTCAATAATTTCTTTAACAATGTACAAACCTATTCCGCTTCCCGTGCTCCTATCTGTAGCTCTGTAAAACATTTCATATACCTTGGGGATGTGTTTTTCGTGAATTCCTGATCCGTTATCACTTATAGTTATAACTGCATTTACTGATGAAGTTTTTACCTGAATTCTTACCCAGGGGTCATCCTTATCAAAATTGTGATACCTGATGCAATTTGAAATGAAATTATTGAACATGATTTCAATTCTCTTTTTATCAGATAAGAATGAAACTCCATTTTTAACATCAATATCAAATCTTATTTTATCAAATTTTTCCATATAGGCATGGTTTTCCATTGCCCTGTCAATAAATCCTTTAAAATCAATATTCTCATAAACTATGTCAGATCGTGAATTTCTGGAATAATCAATAATATCGTGAATGATCTTATCAAGCCTGGAAATGGTTTCAGTTATCATGTTAAGATAGTAATCCCGTTCATCTGAATTTTGCTCGGTTTCAAGCAAATTTACCAATCCAAGTATCGACATGAGCGGGGAGCGTAATTCGTGGGATGTGCTGTAAACAAACCGGTCAAGTTCTTCATTGGTTTTTTGAAGTTGTTTGTTTCTTTCGCGTAAAGTATTTTCAACAGCTTTGGTTTCAGTAATATCACTAAGCACAGCAACGAAATGATTTTCTGAACTTATAGAATTCTTTACCGGCGCCACGTAGAGTAATCTCCATGATTTTTTGTTACAGCCATTACTGCATTCAATTTCACCTTTGAAGCTCTTTTTGTTTTCCAGTGCAGAAATAATATTCCTGCTGGTTTCGGTTTTTAAGGGGCAACCAATTACACTAATAAAATTCTTCCCTATAGAGTCCATTTCCGATATACCGGTAATATTTGAAACTTCCTTATTGGCATAAATAACCGGATAGTTTTCACCATCATCCTGAACAATAAGAATACCTTCGAGTGCAGACTCAATGGCACTTTTTTGAAGCTTAAGAGTTTCTTCAGCCTTTCTACGCTCTGTAATATCATAGCATGTGCCAATGAAACCGGCGAATTTTCCTTCGAGGTTGTACATGGGACGACCCGCATTGATAACCCATCTATATTCACCTGATTTGTGTATAAGCCTGTGTTCAAGCTGAAAAGATTCCTTTTTTGAGTATGCCTGCAGCAAGGTAGATAAGAACACTCCAACATCAGCCATATGAAGCTTTTCTACCCAGTCTGTCTGAAGTTCTGTATCTATATCATTCCCTGTAAATTCAAGCCAGGTTTTATTGAAATAATCTGCCCTTTTTGATGTGTTTGTTTTCCAGATCATGCTGGGAAAATCACTCAATAAGGTAAGATAAAAATCTCTGGCGCGCTTCAGCGTTTCTTCTGTTCTTTTTTGTCTTGTAATATCGCGACATAATACGGTTACCCCCTCAGCCACCCCCAATGCATTTTTTCTGGGTGAGATACGTGCACTATACCACAATTGCGACCCGAATGCTTCCAGCACATAATCGATTTGTTCTGATTTATCTTCTTCGATTACACGTTCAATGGTTTGAAGGTATTTCTTAGCCACATCAAGTGGAAAGCCCACATCATAAATATTCTTCCCGACAAATACATCACTGGTAAGGGCAAGATTTACCTGATCTGAGGGTTGGTAATACTCAATAAAATCGCCATCCTTGTTAAGTGTAAAGAACAGATCGTCGATGGATTCGAGCGTGCTTCGCAACATTTCATGTTGTTCATGAAACAACTGATCAGCTTTCTCCTTTTTAGTTATATCATGAATATTAAAATAAATAAGCTGTTTGTTACCTACCTTTATCTGGTTTACAAAATACTCGAGCTCAAGAATTTTATTATTTCTTCTATAGTTTAATTTAAAGTATGAATTTTCTTTTGCAACAATTTTCTTGATTTCTTCATGCAGGTTTTCATGTTCATCAGGATGAAGCTTATCCAGGCTGCTACCAATCAGTTCTTCCGTTTTAAGTTTATAAATTTTGGCAGCACTATTGTTGGAATCAATAATTTTAAAAGATTCGGGATCAAGTACAATTTTGGGTTGCAGGCTGTTGAGGAATAAACTTCGGTAAAACTCTTCATCAATGTGCGATCTTTTTCTTTTCTCAACCTGTTTTAGTGAATGTTGAAGGGTTAGTTTCAGCATCCCCTTTTTAACCGGCATATGTAAAAGGGTTACATTGGCTGGTAAATCTAATTTTGCAGCTACATCCGCTTCTTTTTCGTTCAATAATAGTAAAACCGACGGTAGCTGCTGCAGATGAGCAGCACTACCATTTTGATACAAATGACCAAAACTCTGAAAATCCATTAGCCACGGCTTACTTTCTGACCTTAAATGTTCGCTGAAACCGTTTTCAGAAAGTTTGTTTTTGTCAATAACCGAAATCTGATTTTTATTTTCGATTAAAAACTTTTTTACTTCAGGGCAAATGTTTTTTTCATGAGCAGTCAGGTAAAATTTTGTCGATTTGCTGTCGGATATCATTTATTGTTTATAGTGTTGAGTGTTATTTTTCTTTTGTATGTAAGCCGCACTCCTTGGTTTCGGGATTCTCCCACCACCATCTTCCGCTTCTGATGTCTTCCCCTTGCACCACAGCCCTTGTGCAAGGCTGACAGCCAATACTCGGAAAACCTTTGTCATGGAGCGTGTTGTAAGGTATTTTATGTTCAGTAATGAAATCACGGGTTTGTTTTTCAGTCCAGTAAAGTAAAGGGTTGACTTTTATCAAGCTGTTACTTTCATCCCATTCAATAATTTGCATGTCTTTGCGTGTGGGTGACTGTTCTTTCCGTAAACCGGTAATCCAGGCATCTATGCCCTTAAGTGCTCTTTTCAAAGGTTTAATTTTCCTTATTCCACAACATTGTTTCCTGTTTTCAATACTTTGGTAAAAAAGATTTATTCCTTTGCTGTTGACCATTTCTTCCACTTCACCGGCATCGGGGAAATATATTTTTAATTGCATCTTATACCTTGCCTGGGTTTTATCTATTAACTCATAAGTTTCATAAAACATTCTGCCGGTATCCAATGTAAATATTTCTACCGGGATTTTATGAGCAGCCAAAATGTGCGTAATCACCTGATCCTCCAAACCCATGCTGGATGCAAATTTGATCTTACCTCCAAACTCATGAGATACAAATTGTAAAATCTCCAGTGTTGATTTGTTCTTTATTCTTTCATTTAATTGAGCTGCAGTATCAATATTCATAGTAATTGTTTTATGAAGGAAAATACTTTTAAAATCAAATATCTTTTAACAAAAAAGTTTCTTTCGCCCTTATTCCTTTTGGTGTATTTTCAAGTGAACAGCATTCATTATCATAGTCATGCTCAAAAAACAGTATATGATTCTCTTTTACTGCACGCTTTAAAAACTCTTCCTTCTCTTCCATAGATTTAACCGGATCAACATCATAACTGGGTACATATGCCAGGGGAATATTGAAAACCGTAGAAATAAAATCAGCCATAAAAACCAGCTTTTTACCCTTATAGTCAATAAAAGGAATAATCTGACCACGGGTATGCCCGTTTTTTATTTCCAGGTCAATTCCTTTGCAGAAAGATGTGTTTTCGTGAATAAATTCGAGACGTCCTTCCTCATAGAGCGGCTTATAATTTTCAGGGAAATAAGAAGCTTTCTCTCTTGGGTTGGGCTGATTGGCGGTATCCCACTGTGCCTTTGAGCAGTAATATGTGGCATTAGGGAAAACAGCAACCGGAGTTGATCCGTCGTTATCCCATTTTACAGCTCCACCAACATGATCAAAATGCAAATGAGTAAGAATAACATCTGTAATACCATCTGCAGTGTATCCGGCATCTTCAATAGCCTTGACAAGTCCGATACGATCAAAAGGATGAAAATAGCTGTAATACTTTTCACTCTGTTTGTTACCCAGTCCGGTATCAATAAGTATACGCCTGTCACCGGTGTCTGCCAGCAAACATCTTGACGACAGATTTACCATATTATTCTCGTCGCTTTGCACATGCTTCGACCATATGCTCTTAGGAACCACACCAAAACAGGCCCCTCCATCCATTTTAAAATTTTCAGGTGTAATAGAAAACAACTCCATAATATCCAGATAATTAGACTTTCCTTTAAAAATTCTACAAATCTTACATGATAAAAAAAGAATAAACTAGCAGTTTATTTAATTATTATCAACTGCTCAATCCGTTTCTTAAATATAGCAAAAATACTAAAAATGGGAGGTGAAAAACTCCGTGAGTCTTGGTATTTGGCTAAGTGTTTAGCAGCAGATAACAAATCAGTTTCATTTTTCTTTTCCAAATCTTATAACTTTACACCTTGCAAGAGAAAGTCTGCAACCCAAATACATTAATCCCGGAGTTGAAAAAACCGGTTTTATTAAAACAAAGACTAAAAACTTATCATGAAAATTCACTTTATTGCCATTGGTGGAAGTGCGATGCACAACCTGGCCATAGCACTGTATAAAAAAGGTTATGAAGTTACAGGTTCAGATGATGAAATCTTTGAACCTTCCAGGAGCCGGTTACAAAAATATGGTTTGTTGCCATCAGAAACAGGTTGGAATAATAAAAAAATAACATCTGAACTGGATGCTGTTATTCTGGGTATGCATGCAAAAGAAGACAATCCTGAACTTCTCAAAGCGAAAGAATTAAAGCTGAATATCTACTCATATCCCGAGTTTTTATACCAGCAATCGCGCAATAAAAACCGCATTGTTATAGGTGGAAGTCACGGTAAGACTACCATTACTTCAATGATAATTCATGTTCTGCAGTATCATAACATCGATACTGATTACATGGTAGGAGCTCAGCTTGATGGTTTCGAAGTTATGGTAAAATTAAGCGATGATGCACCGCATATCATACTCGAAGGAGATGAGTACCTTAGCTCTCCCATTGACAAGCGACCTAAATTTCATCTGTATAAACCCAATATCGCTTTAATAAGTGGAATCGCGTGGGATCATATAAACGTGTTTCCTACATTTGAAAATTACCTTGATCAGTTCAGAATTTTTATTCAGAAAATTGAAGATTACGGTAAACTGGTTTATTGCAAAGAGGATCAAACAGTTAAAAAACTTTGCAAAGAAACTGCCAGGGAAAACATCTGCAAACTACCCTATGGATTGCCGGATTATGAAATCCGAAACAGCATTACATATATTAAGTTATATGATAATCTTTTCCCGGTAAGGGTATTTGGTGAACACAATTTATTGAACCTGTCAGGAGGAATGACTGTATGCAAACAACTGGGAATTACCGAAGATATGTTTCTTGAAGCAATGGGTACATTTAAAGGGGCAAGTAACCGTTTACAAATGCTTGCAAAAAGTGAAAATGTTGTGGTTTTTAAGGATTTTGCTCATGCACCATCAAAGCTTAAAGCTACCATACAAGCAGTAAAATCGCAATTCCCCGAAAAAAAATTAATGGCGTTTATTGAACTTCATACATACAGTAGTTTAAATAAAAATTTTTTAGCAGAATATAATAGCACCATGGATGCTGCTGATGAAGCGTTTGTTTTTTACAATCCTGCTGCGCTTAAACTGAAAAGATTGCCTGAAATAAGCCCCAAAATGATCCTTGACGCTTTCAATAAAAAAAATCTGAAGGTTTACAGTGATCCTGCAGAACTTAAAACGGATATTTTAAAACAAAAACAAAACAACGCTGTATTTTTATTTATGAGTAGCGCCAATTTTGGAGACATTGAAATTGAATCAATTGCAAAAGAATTAACTGAACTTTAAGCAATAAAAAAAATTTATGACACAAATAAACCCTGATATAGAAAAAAGCTGGAAGGAAGTACTTTCTGATGAATTCCAAAAGCCCTATTTTCCTATGCTTAAGAATTTTCTTATTGAAGAAAAGAAAAGATTCAGAATTTACCCGCCTGGCAATCGTATTTTCGCTGCACTTAATCATACACCTTTTCATAAGGTAAAAGTGGTAATTCTCGGTCAGGATCCTTATCATGGACCCGGACAGGCTCATGGTCTTTGTTTTTCGGTACCCAAAGGGGTGCAAATACCGCCATCCTTGCGAAATATTTTTACTGAGCTTAAAAATGACCTGAATATACCTGTACCTAAACATGGTAACCTTGAAAAATGGGCAAACCAGGGAATACTACTTCTGAATGCAACACTTACTGTTAGAGCAAATCAGGCCGGATCGCACCAAAAAAAAGGCTGGGAAATTTTTACTGACAGTATTATAAAGATTCTTTCATCGCAAAGGGAGAATATCGTATTTCTGCTGTGGGGAAATTATGCTAATCAGAAATCTGCTTTTATTGATTCCAACAAACATCTTATCCTTAATACGGTGCATCCATCACCTTTATCAGCCTCCCGGGGTTTTTTTGGCTGCGGTCATTTTTCAAAAACCAATGATTATCTGAAATATAACAACATAGCACCCATTGACTGGGATTTAAATTCCATTTGAGCCTATGCGCAAACTCCTGCCAAAAAAACTGATTGGTTCAATCTTAACCTGGTTACTTATTGTTTTTGCTGCAACAGGGCAGGAAAATAATATAAAAATTAAGGAGTCAGATTATGAGACTGTAATAATAACGGCTCAACAACAAAGCGATGCACAGGTGCAGGCAATTGCAGAAGAAAAACTGCAGCAGCTCTATTCAAAAGGATACCTTGAAGCGCATCTGAAAAATATTTTGCAGGATACTGTAAGTTACATCATTACGCTTAACAAGGGTCAGAAGTTCTATTACATCCCTGAAACCAATCTTGATCCTTTAATAATCAAAAGATTGAGCATTGAAAATTATTTTAATGGTCAACCGGTAACTTTTGAAAATTTCGAGAATCTTACTTCTGAAATTTTGAATTATTCGGGCAACACCGGATATCCATTTGCCCGCCTGCTTAAAAACAACATTGAAATTACTGACAGTATCATTAAGGTAGAATTGTTGCTGAATAGGATGGAATTTATAGTTTTTGATACTTTGAGCATTACAGGCGACGTGCAATTGAAACCGGCTTTTCTTGAAAACCACCTGGGAATAATACCTGGCCAGGCTTTTAGTGAAGACCTTGTAAATGAAGCCCCGGCTAAAATCAGCGATCTCACATTTACAGAGCTAAGTTCGCCCATGCAACTTTCCTTTTCGCCGGGCAAAGCAAGTCTGATAATCCCCATGAATAGAATCAGGGCAAACAGATTTGATGGAATAATAGGACTGTCAAGCACAACGGAACAGGAATCTTCTCTGAATATAACCGGGCTTCTGAACCTGCATCTTGAAAATACTTTTGGTATGGGAGACCAATTAAGTCTTTCATGGAGAGCCCTTGGACAGGGCACCCAAATCCTTGATCTCGCAGCACATTATCCCTATCCTTTAAAACTTCTCATAACCACGGGTATTGATTTTTCTTTGCACAGGCAAGACACAACGTGGTTACAGGTACGAGCCCAACCCATTGCAGGTATCAATACTGCATCGGGTTTTAACTGGAGGGTTTTTATGCTTTACAACAGCACAAACCTGATCAGTACAAAACAATATGAAAATGTAACAGATCTACCATCCAATATTGATTTCAGAAGCAGAGTGTACGGTATAAGACTTGAAAAAAAAACAGCAGGCTTTAACCGGGTGCTTATCCAACCTGGGTATAACCTAAATCTTTCAATTGCTGCCGGAAACAGGGAAATAATAAAAAATGCCGCTTTGCCGGAGTTCATTTATGATAACCGGGAATTAAAAAGCCTGCAGCTTAACTTCGAGGCTTTTTCTGAATTAAGATTGAGTATTTCAGATAGAAGTACATTTACTCTTACCAACCACGGAGCCTGGATTAACGGACAACAGATACCTTCAAATCAACTATACCGGCTTGGAGGGTTTCAAAGTCTGAAAGGCTTTGACGAATATTCAATGTTGGCTTCAGCCTACATTACTGCAAATGCCGAGTACAGGTATTTCACTGGTCAGTTGAGTTTTTTCAGCCTTTTTATAAATGGTGGCTGGTACGAACAAAAAACTTTGGGGCAGTATATGAATGACTTGCCGTTGGGTATAGGTGCAGGATTAAACTTAGAAACCCAAGCAGGAATTTTAGCACTGTATTTTGCAATAGGGAGACAAAACCAAATACCTTTTGAACTTAGAAATACAAAAATTCATGTAGGTTATGTTAGTACTTTTTAATATGAAGTCAGTCACAATTGAAATTTTAATATATAAATAAAATATTCTTTTTATCTGGAAAAATAAAACGATCAAACACATAGTGTATCTTTGTAAGTCAGATAATTATTTGAATAGTAAAACAGCATATTGGGTATGAAAAAAAGAAAAACCGGTCTGTTACTCCTGTTTTCATTGATAATTTTTTCCTGCGCACCATTAAAAAGGCCAGTAAATGTAAATTTTGCACACTTATACAATGCTGATTTAAGCCTGCTACAACCTGCATATTCTCTTTTTCATCACCACAATGACAGCACACATTTACACATATATACTAATCCTGAAGAACTACTTTATACCCGTCAGGCCAATGAAGATCATTTTACTTCTCGCTTTACTGTAAGTTATTATTTGTTTAGTAGTATAAGCAGCCGTAATCTAATTGACAGCTCTGCCACACAATTTATTGATACCCTTTCTGTTGATCAACCTTTCTTGATTGAAAGGAAAATCACTCTTTTCACCCCACAGGGTGAAAGAACCAGCTTGTTTATTGATTTTGAAGACATTAATCGCAGAAGCCGTTATCAGGATATCATAACAATTGATAAAACCCACCCCTACACTTCTCAGTTTTTTGCAATGAAAAGTAATGAAGATGAAGAATATTTTGCTCCCTTTTTCATGCTTTTGCAATCAAGCATAAGTATCAGGTATGGAAAAGAGCTGGATTTTATCATGGCAGTTAATACATACCCGGTACATAATAAAATTCCATCGCCTCCATTTGTCACGAATGATGAACCGAATGTTATTCCTGAATTAATTGCTGATACAACTTTCAATATTCAATTCAATAAGGGGATATCAGATATTACAACCGCAAAGCCCGGTTTGTATCACTTTTTTGATCCGGATAATATTAATCATGGATTTGTTGCTTATGCTTTTAATGATGTTTTTCCTGAAGTTTTGGGTACTGAGGAAATGATAAGAGCACTAAGATATATTTCATCATCTGATGAATACACTGATCTTTTTGCTTTGGATGATTATCAAATGGCATCGGATAGGTTCTGGAACCGTAGTGCAGGAAATCCTGACAGAGCTTTTGAACTAAAAAGCCGCTATTATAGCAGGGTAACCAATGCAAATATACTGTTCAGCTCGTTTGTGCCGGGGTGGCAAACTGACAGGGGAATGATTTATATTGTTTTTGGACCTCCCCATTCAGTTTACAAAAATGACAATTCTGAAATATGGCATTACACCGAGGGTATGAACGTACCTCCGGCCAGATTTGAATTTCAGCGTATTGATAATAAGTATTCAGGAAACCATTACATTTTAAAAAGAGATCCGGCATACCGCAGCACCTGGAACCATGCAGTGAGTATCTGGAGAAGATAATTCAATTTATCAATAACACATAAAAACCAGTTATTTTGGAAAACTACATTTTTGGAATCAGGCCCATTTCAGAAGCACTCGAAGAAGGGAAAGAACCTGAAAAAATATTTATTCAGAAAGGGCTTACCGGTAGTAATTTTCAGAAGCTTTTTCAAATGATTCGCGAAAGAGAGATACCATTCCAGATGGTACCGGCAGAAAAGCTGAACCGGATCACCCGGAAAAACCATCAGGGAGTTATTGCTCAAATTGCTATAATCAGTTATCATAAGCTTCATATGATCATCCCCGAAATTTATGAAAAGGGAGAAACTCCGTTGTTGTTGGTGCTTGACAAAATTACAGATGTTCGCAATCTTGGAGCAATAGCCCGAACAGCCGAATTTGCAGGAGTACACGCTCTTGTTATTTCTGAGAAAGGAAGCGCCCCGGTAAATGCTGATGCTATAAAAACTTCAGCAGGTGCTCTGTCACGAATTCCTGTTTGCCGTGAAAGAGAAATACTGGAAAGCCTGACCTTTTTAAAGGAAAGTGGCATTACGATTTCGGCTTGTACAGAAAAAGCAACTGATACCATTTATGAAACCCCGCTGACCGGGCCTCTTGCATTGATCATGGGCTCAGAAGATAAGGGTATTTCCAAAGCCTGTTTGAGTATGGCCGATCATATCATGGCCATTCCACAAAAAGGAAAAACAGCTTCATTGAATGTATCGGTTGCTACAGGTATTGCATTGTTTGAAGTGATAAGACAAAGGGAATTTAATCGTTAATTGAGTATATAACTTTATACTGTTTTTATGGAAGTTGGTGTTTTTATTCCCTGCTTTATTGACCAGGTTTACCCCCAAACCGGAATGAATATGGTAAAGGTCCTTGAAAAAGCAGGTGTTAGGGTACATTACAATTCTGATCAAACCTGCTGCGGGCAAATGGCTTTTAACGGGGGTTACTGGGACGAAGCAAAATGTGTTGCAGAAAAGTTTATACGTGATTTTATGCAATACAAACAAGTGGTTGGCCCGTCGGCATCCTGTATTGGCATGGTGAGAAATTACTATCCGGGAATGTTTGATAACTCTGCACTGCACAATGAAAACCGGCAACTAGGCCGAAGAATCTTTGAGCTTACTGATTACCTTGTAAATATTTTAAAAGTAGAAGATCTGGGAGCTTCATTCTCTACAAAGGCTACCATTCATGATTCCTGCGCAGCTTTAAGAGAATATGGCTTGAAAGATGAGGCCCGCAAACTGTTATCAAAGGTTAAGGGTCTTGAAATTATTGAGATGCAAGACACTGATGTATGCTGTGGTTTTGGCGGTACTTTTTCAGTAAAACATGAAGCCATTGCCACTGCCATGGCTGAGCAAAAAGTTGAAAATGCCATGAAAACCGGTGCCGAATATATTATTTCAACAGAAGCATCCTGCCTTATGCATCTGGAAGGTTATATTACGCGAAATAATTTACCTCTTAAAGTAATGCATATAGCTGATGTTCTTGCCAAAGAAGAATAATCCATTCCAAAACCAAAATCACATATATATTCTTACAAATGAATTTCTCAATTTTAAAAAAAAGATTAACGAGAATAATTTTATCGCTGGTGCTTGTTTTGCCATTTTATAATGGAACGGCACAAACTGAAGTTGACGAACGCGCTGTTATAAGCTTTGACAAAGGGCTTGGTTTTTTTGATCCGGATTCACTTTTTGGATTGAACATACGTTTTCGAATGCAAAACCGTGTAGGAATGACCACCATTAGCAATACCAACCTTACCCCTGATAATTTTGAAGCTAATGTACGACGGCTACGTTTGCGTTTCGATGGATTTATCGGAAACACCAACCTGACATATTATCTACAGTTATCATTCTCGAGAGGTGATCAGGATTGGGATAATACGCACTTCCCGGGCATTGTTCGTGATGCCATGATCTTTTATACTTTCTCACCTAATTTTTATATGGGTTTCGGGCAGGGCAAGCTACCCGGTAACAGGCAAAGGGTTACATCCAGCGGGTCACAACAATTTGCTGATCGGTCTGCTGTTAATGCCATATTCAATATTGACAGAGATTTTGGATTTATGGGGTATTATATTGCAGATAATGATGACTTCACTTATCGTATTAAAACCGCGATCAGTTCGGGGGAAGGACGAAACATAATACGAACTGACCCGGGTCTGGCTTATACAGCCAGGCTTGAAATTCTTCCTCTGGGTGAGTTTACCAAAGATGGCGATTTCCTGGAAGGAGATCTATTCAGGGAGGCCACACCCAAAATCTCATTAGGAGCTACTGCTTCTTTTAATCATAAAGCCAGGAGACAAGCCGGGCAGAGAGGTTCCTACATGCCCGATGATCAGAATATAACCTCCTACTTCATTGATTTTTTAACAAAATATAACGGTTGGGCCTTTTCATCAGATTTTGCCATTAGAGATATCCAAAATCAAAGAATTTTTATGGTTGATGACGAATTACTTTATTCTTATACCGGTTGGGGAATTAATAATCAATTAAGTTATGTTTTTCCCTCAAAATTCGAATTGGCTTTAAGGCATACTTATATTAAACCCGATCATTTCATCAAATGGTTTGAAAATACACAGGGCATTTACACGATAGGTATTTCAAAATATTTACCCGATCATAAAAACAAAGTACAATTAAATCTTTCTTATAATACCAATCCAGGAACCAATTTTGCCACCGGGGAACGTCAGTTCTGGAATGTTATGTTTCAAATAGAAACAGGAATTTAAGTTATCAAATTCGGGAAAAGCAACTGCTTTTATCTTGTGGATTTCAAATATCTGTACAATTCACTATCTGTAGTGAGTATAATACTGGTTTTTGAATCAAATGACTTTTCGAGTGCTTCAAGAGACCTGAGAAATGAATATAGTTCGCGAGATGCATTGTTCCTGTTATAAGCAGCAGCGTAAATGGCTGTTGCCCTTGCATCGGCTCTACCTCTGATAATTTCTGCTTCCCTTATTGCTTCTGATTGTATCTGAGCAAGATCTCTTTCTTTATCACCTTCAATACGACGGGCTTCTCCCTGTCCTTCCGACCTGAACTGGTCGGCAATCCGGTTTCGTTCACTTATCATACGATCATACACATTCTGTCGCACTTCATCCACGTAGTTCATGCGTTTAAACCTGAAGTCAAGTATTCTTATACCAAGGTCAGATGTTCTTTCATTTGCACGTTCAAGGATCAATTCTTCAATTCTTTCTCTACCTACTTTAATCTCTTCCAATTCTTCCATTTCTTCAAAAAAGTCTTCATATATCTCAGGCTCGCGATTTGTAGAACGCACAAGATCAAGAAGCTCATGACTGGCGACTGCATTCCGGGTTTCACCATCCAGAATATCATCTAGCCTCGACTGGCCCGAACGCTCATCTCTTAACCTGATAAAAAACTGCAACGGATCAACTATTTGCCAGCGGGCATATGTGTCAACATGAATAAATTTCTTATCCTGGGTTGGCACCTGGTTAGGATCACCGTCCCATTTAAGATATCGTTTATCGAAATACTGTGTTTTTTGTATAATCGGGACTTTAAAGTTCAACCCCGGTTCTGTTCGTGGTCCTCCCACAGGTTTACCAAATTGTGTTACGATAGCCTGCTGGGTTTCATTCAAAACAAAAATACTGCTGAATGCTAAAATGGCAATTACTGCCACACCTATAATGAATAAAATATCTCTGAGTTTCATTTTCAACTTTTTTATGTCCTTAACAAGAATTTTAAAATAACTCTTTTTACTAAGGGGTTTGTATATTTTCTTTTCCGATATTGAGCAGGGGTAAAACATTTGTCCCTTTTTCATCCACGATAATCTTATTACCTAGTTTGGGAATAATGCGTTCCATGGTTTCAAGGTAAAGTCTGCGCCTGGTTACCTCAGGTGCTCTTATATATTCATCAAAGACTGATGTAAACCTTTCAGCTTCACCAGTAGCCCTGTTAACTCTGTTTAAAGCATAAGCTTCTGCCAATTGAATGGTTTCGAGTGCTTCACCCCGGGCGCGTGGGATAACCCGGTTGTATTCCGATTCAGCCTGGTTAATCAGGGTTTCCCTTTCCTGCTGTGCCTGATTTACGGCATTGAATGATGGCTTTACGGGTTCAGGAGGGTTTACATCCTGCAGCACAACCTGATCTATTCGAATTCCGTTTTCGTATTCATCGCACATTTGCTGCAATAAAACTTCAACAGTTGATGCTACTTCCTGACGACCCACAGTGAGTACTTCGTTAACTGTGCGGTCGCCAACAATTTTTCGCATAGCAGCTTCCGACATATCGCTTAAAGCATCTTCGGCGTCTCTCACACGAAATAAATATTTGAAGGAATCCGTAATACGGTATTGTATTACCCACTCCACATCAGCAAGATTTAAATCACCGGTAAGCATAAGCGACTCCTGACTAAAATCACCTGTAGCATAGCGGGTACGGGTATCCGCCTGAGCAGTTCGAAAACCAAACTCTTGCTTCAATTGCCTTTGTACGGGTATCTTATACATTTTCTCAATACCAACAGGCAAAATAAAGTTCAATCCGGGCTGCTGAGTTCTGTTAAACTTTCCAAACATTAATACAACCCCTTCCTCTTCGGGTCCTACTGTTTTTATTGAGGTAAATGCAATAATTATAACAGCGAGGATCAGTATTACTTTTTTTAGATTTCTCCTGATCATATCTGAATAATACTGCACCTGTTCTTCGGGTGTTTTCATATGAATTAATTATTTTAAATGAATTAAATTTTTCAATGGCAAGTTAAGACAAATATTGCGATTGGCAAAGAAGTGTTATGTAAAAATGATTATTTTTGGTTTATGATAATAGGAATAGATATTGGAGGAAGTACCACAAAAATAGTGGGCCTGAAAAACAACCGGCTGCTCGACCCGCTTTCCGTTGAAGCCAGCGACCCGGTTGCATCAGCTTCAGGTGCATTAGGCAAATTTTTAAGCATCAATAACATCCCCATTTCTGAGGTGAAACTCATAAGAATGACTGGTGTAGGTGCCAGTTTTATATTAAAGGATTTGCTGGGAATACCCGTTTATAAGGTAGAAGAATTCAGGGCAGTCGGTTACGGCGGACTATACCTTTCGGGGCTGGAAAAAGCCATTATCGTTAGTATGGGAACAGGTACAGCGCTCGTTAAAGCAAAAGGTGATTGTATTTCACATATTGGGGGAACAGGTGTTGGTGGCGGTAC
>SLOJ01000130.1 GCA_007132585.1 Bacteroidales bacterium
GTTGCTTTCACCGGGGTCTGCAACGATAAAATTATTGGGTCCGATATTAAAAGTTATATCCGGATAAGCTTCGTAGAGATTATTTAAACTATCAATCTGGGATTGATTTGTTAAAATCAGTCCATTGGGAGGTATCGTATTAAAAAATGGTATGCTCATAATATCAGGGATATTTGTAATAACCCCCTTACCGGTTTTTTGAGTGAGTTCGCTTATTATTGTTTCATATGAAAGCCTGAATTGCTGCAATGAAGTTATTGATCCGCTACCACCGCCACTGAGCGCATAACCCAGTATATCATTACTTCCAATCCAGAGCGAAAAGAAAGTAGGATCCAGGTTAAGTGCATCATCAATTATTCTTGCTGTAACTGAACTTGAGAATCTTCCATAATAATTATTTACCAAACCATAGCCGGGTATCAGCAGATGCGCTGTCTGTGTTCCGGGCACACCAAAATTATGGAAAGGGCCTTCTTCATCAAAAATGTTTGCAAAATTTGCCGGATCGGGAGAACCTCCTGCCGATACAGGACCCATATTTTCATTGCCAAGGCAATCAGTTGAATAACCCAAAACCAGCTTTTTTCCAAAACCTAGCTCATCTTTCATTAATGGTTGCTTAAATTCACCTGCACCGGCATGAATCATTTGTTTTGCAATAATGTTAGGATAAGAAAGCATTTGCCCTAATTTATATAATTCGCCATCAGCAAACCCGGCAGTTAAAGAGTTTCCAAGAGCAACATAAACGGAAAAATCAGCTTCGCCTGCGTCAGGTTGATAAGTGTCAATTTCCGGCTCGCAAGAATAAAGGAGAGAGGTAACAAAAAGTAAAAAAACAATATGTAATCTTCTTATTCTCATTGTATAAAATTGATTCAAAACTGATAACTAATGCCTACGCCGGGAATATATGCCCTTGATTTATAAGCTCCGTTAAAGTTTTCGGGTTCATATTGAACCGATCTTTCCATGCCCATAACATAAAGAAGGCTCAGGTCTAAACTTAGTTCACTTAAAGGTAAAAAGGACAATCCGGTGCTCAAGCCAATGTTATTTAAGCCTGGTGTTTCAGGTGAAAAATAACCTGTGTTCACCGGCGAAGGATCAAAGTATGCCCCAAGTCGGAAATATAAATCAGGAAACAAATTATATTCGGCACCCAATCTCCAGGTCAGGGTATTAATATACTCCCTGGGATTTTGTGAATCGGTTAAAACACTTGTGTTCTGGTCAAAATTAAAATCAAGGCTTTTGTATACGCTCCAGAATACATAGTTTAAAGAAATACCTGCCATAACTTTTTCAGAGAACCTGTAAGATGCTCCAAAATCAAGATTTGCGGGTAGGGGGAGTGATGTACCAACTGTATTGGGCGAAGGAAAATTTTGTTCTATTGATTCAGGAACAGAAAACAGGGCCTCAGCATCGTCAATGTTCATATGAATTGCCGATCTATAGCTTAAACCCATGTTAAACCCGCTAAATGGTACGATAAATATACCTGCGTTGAACCCGTAGTTAATTGTACTTCCAGAAATAGTAGCACTCCCTTCACCCGATTCATCCTGAACCGGTAAAAACCTTTTCATATCAAAAGAACCGGAAGCAATTATCAGTCCTGCACCCAGGGAAATATTTTCTGTAATATTATATGAAATGGTGGGCTGAAATGTAAGGGTTTGTAAATTTACTTCCTGAATGATAAATCTTCCTGCCCATCCATCTTCCCATTTCAGGCTGTTTCCAAAGGGAGTATTTATGGCTAAACCAACGCTGATATCCTTAAAAAATTTTGCTGAAGCATAAAAATAAAAAGGTGTTCCTAAAGGATTATCAGTTACTGCCTGGTATATTGATGGATATTCTTTTTGAAACTTTGTTATGGATCTTATGCCACTTATGCCGGCAACAAAACTATAGTCTTCTTCAAGTGTTGCTAATGCTCCGGGATTATAAAAAGCTGAACTGGCATCACAATTTAACGACGTACCAATAAGACCCATACCGATATTTTTATGGCTGTGCAGACTTACCTGGTAACCACCGGCAAATGTTATTGGGGAAACAAGAATAAATACTAATAAAGTGTATAAATATTTCATTTAGTTGTATTATGAAAAAATTTTCGAGCCCGCAGAGGGATTAATACCTTGTAAATTGCAAATTTAATATTATTTGCTTTGGCTTTATGAAGGGTTATTCATAAAAAACAGGCAGACACTTCAAATGTGCCTGCCTGATATTTTTTTGTTTTTATAATTGTTTTCAGAATTTGAAATCAAATCCAACAGCAAATGTCATTGCACTGCGGTCATACGTTTCAGCATAACCGTTAAAATCTTTTGTGTAAGCTTCATACATGGTGGTCATAAAGCCTGCATTTACTGCAACATTATTATTTAGAGCATAACGAAGACCACCGCCAATGGAGTTGGTGCTAAGGCTGTGACTTAAATCGGTGTGGAAATTATCGTTAGCACCGGTTTGGGTTCTTAAATAACCTGCACTTAAACTTAATCCATTACCAATGTAGTACTCGGCTCCAAAGCCTAACTCTATAAAGTTATTATCGATGATTTGATCGTTGGGGAGAGCTTTACCATAATCGGCACTTTGGTCAAAATAGTAATGCACGCCTGCAGATAAACTCAACTCTCTTGTTGGCTTATAGTTCAAACCTGCAGCAAGCATGGCAGGCATATCGTTTCTTACTTCAATCCCATCAGGATACATGCCCACATCATCCACCTCGGTGCTGTTTGTCATAGTAATTTTGGTTCTGAGCTCGTACTTAACGGCAAAGTTCAGATCTTCTGAGAATTTGATATTGATTCCAAATACAGGAGCTATTCCCCA
>SLOJ01000035.1 GCA_007132585.1 Bacteroidales bacterium
AAAGTGCTTACGGGCCTGATATTGGCATAGAGACCCAGCTTTTGACGCATCTCCAACAATCCCTTCTCAGGCCTTACCCTTGCTTTGGGGTCGTTATCGAAACGGGGGTCACCAATGGCACCAAATAAAACAGCGTCTGAGTCCATACACACCTGGTGAGTTTCTTCCGGGTAGGGATCTCCAACCTGATCTATGGCAGCAGCCCCGGTAAGGGCATGCGTATATTTTGGAGTATGATTGTTCTTTTGGCAAACAGCATTGATAACTTTGATTGCCTGTTCTGTAATTTCGGGGCCGATGCCGTCACCAGCGAGTACTGCGATTTTAAAGTTCATATTGTTATGTCTGTGGTTGATAAATGGCTGTTTTGATTGGCCCTTTGGTTTTGGTGTCATCTATACCGGCAATGGTATTCAACATTTTGATAGTAGCCTTGATAGCCGCAGATGTCTGATCGGCATCCAGTCCGCGGGTTTTAAACTCCTTCCCGTGAAAGTCCCAGCTTATGGTGGTTTCCACAAGGGCATCGGTTTTACCACCAGGGGGAATGGTAACCAGGTAATCCGTAAGCACAGGATAATCTTTTCCCAGCCGCAGATAAATATTTCTTACCGCTTTCATAAAAGCGTCATACTGTCCATCGCCCACCGATGTTTCCGTATGGATATCATCGTCAATACACAGACTGACCGATGCAACCGGCTTCAGCCCCCTGGCAATACTCAGACTGTAGTTGATCAGTTTTACTTTTTGCTCAACCCTGTCGCTTTTTAACACATCAGAAATAATATAAGGCAGATCGTCAATGGTAACCGTTTCTTTTTTGTCCCCCAGTTCGATTACCCTTTGGGTAACCTTCAGCAGGTCTTCTTTTGAAAGCTCAATACCCAGTTCTTCCAGATTTTTGGAGATATTGGCCTTGCCCGAAGTTTTTCCCAGGGCATATTGACGTGTTCGCCCGAACCGTTCGGGAAGAAGGGCATTGAAATAAAGGTTGGCTTTGCTGTCGCCATCGGCATGCACTCCGCAACACTGGGTGAAAACATAATCGCCGGTGAGCGGTTTATTGGCCGGCACCCGCAACCCGCTGAACAGCTCCACCATGCGCGAAACATGTGCAAGTTTGGTTTCCACCAGTGAGTTTCGCAATTTCAGATGATCATTTAACACACCCATTACACTTGCCAGAGGTACATTTCCGGCACGTTCACCCAAACCATTTATGGTGGTATGCACTCCCTTCACTCCTGCCTTCAGTGCCGAAAACACATTGGCAGTGGCCAGGTCATAATCATTGTGCGCATGGAAATCAAAATGCACATTGGGGTACCTGTTCACCATTAATGCACAATAACGTTCTGTTTGCTCCGGATTGAGTATACCCAGGGTATCCGGAAGCATAATACGTTTAAGAGAAGTTTTGCTTAAATTATCTACCATAAAGAACACATAGTCAGCTGAAGAAAGCATACCATTAGACCAGTCTTCCATGTAGAGGTTAACAGATATTCCTCTTTTATCGGCTTCTTCCAGTATAGAAAGAATATCGGTCAGATGCTCTTGCGGAGTTTTGCGCAGTTGCCCTTCCAGGTGCTTCAGCGAGCCCTTGGAAAGCAGGTTGATAACCTTTCCGCCCGCTTTTTCAACCCAATCCAGAGATGCAGTACCATCCACAAATGTGAGTATCTCAATCTTGTCAATACAGCCATTCCTGTCTGCCCATTGGGTAATTTTTTTTACCGCTTCAAATTCTCCCTGCGAAACTTTTGCTGAAGCCACTTCAATACGGTTTACCCTGATCTCATTGAGCAACATTTTCGCCAAAGCGAGTTTTTCACTTTCAGTGAAAGATACTCCGGTGGTTTGTTCTCCATCGCGAAGTGTGGTGTCCATTATTTCTATCATGGTGAGCATTTTTTAATTTCTATCCAGGTTGGTTAAGCATTTAAAGTATCTGCTTCTTCCCATTTTTCAATTTCTGCCGCTTTGCTTACCAGGTAATCAATATCGTCATACCCATTGATCAGGCAGCTTTTTTTATAAGCGCTGATCTCAAAACTTTCGATGCTTTGCAGAGAGTCTATGGTAATCGTCTCATTTTCCAGATCAACGGTTATGGTTGTATTCGGATCTTCCTCAATGGCTTTAAATATCTGCGCCAAAAACTCTTCTGACACCTGCACGGGCAACAATCCGTTATTCAGTGCATTGCTTTTGAATATATCGGCAAAAAAGCTGGAAACTACTACCCTGAAGCCATAATCGTAAATGGCCCATGCGGCATGTTCGCGGCTACTTCCGCTACCGAAGTTCTTTCCGGCTACCAGTATGGAGCCTGAATATCTGGAGTTGTTAAGCACAAAATCTTCCCGCGGACTGCCACCAGGATTGTATCTCCAGTCGCAGAACAGTTTGGCACCAAAGCCTTCGCGTGTGGTGGCTTTGAGAAACCGGGCAGGAATTATCTGGTCTGTATCCACGTTTTCAACGGGAAGCGGAACACAGGTTGATGTAAGTTTTATAAATTTTTCTATCGGCATTTTTGTAGTTTTTCAGTTTATAAAAAATCGCGTGGGTCGGTAATCCTTCCAGTAACGGCAACAGCAGCCGCAGTAAGCGGACTTGCCAGCATGGTGCGGGCGCCGGGGCCTTGCCGCCCTTCAAAATTGCGGTTGGATGTGGAAACAGCATATTTCCCCTGGGGGATTTTATCTTCATTCATGGCAAGACAAGCCGAGCAACCGGGCTGTCGCAATTCAAAACCGGCTTCTGCAAGAATCTGATCCAGACCTTCTTTTTTGGCCTGAGCTTCAACCTGCTTACTACCGGGGACAATCCAGGC
>SLOJ01000229.1 GCA_007132585.1 Bacteroidales bacterium
AAGTTATTAGATTAACGCAACCGAGATTGCGGGAGCCGAAGGCTATTTTGGATTGAGATATCGCAGGAAATCACTTTTATCATATGACGAAATTTACGGGTTCTGGAAAATTTTTGCCTGAACGGATTTTTATTTCACTCTTATGATATACTACCGAATTTGGGGGTACACTGCTGGTTAGCCAGACATTACCACCGATAACCGAATCGTGTCCGATAACGGTTTTGCCCCCCAATACAGTGCTACCGGCATAAATGATTACATTATCTTCCAGGGTGGGATGCCGTTTGGTTGCAGCAAGAGATTTTTCCACGGTAAGTGCTCCAAGTGTAACTCCCTGGTAAATTTTTACATTTTTGCCTATATCAGTGGTCTCACCGATCACCACCCCGGTACCATGGTCAATGAAGAAGTTATCACCTATTTTGGCGGTCGGATTGATATCAATGCCGGTGCGGCCGTGGGCGTATTCTGAAATTACCCTGGGCAATACGGGCACATTTTGCTTAACCAGTTGATGTGAAATACGATATACGGTAATGGCATAAAAGCCCGGATACGCATGAATAACTTCCTGTACACTTGCAGCTGCAGGATCAAACTTGTAAATAGATTCTGCATCCATACGCAGTTTTTCATAAATATCGGGCAGAGCAGGGTAAAAAGCATCTAAAATATCACGGGGTTCATCTTTGAGTAAAGATTTTAAGGGGTTGAGCAATTTCCTGAACTGCAGTTCCGAGTCCCTGAAACGCAGCATATACTCATCCATATTACGCGGAACATCCAACGGAAAAAGCAATTGTATCAGATCATTGATAAACCTGTTACTATCCGTTTTGCAGGGCATGTGACACACTTCAGAAGTATGATCTTTATATAATTTTTCAACAAAAAATTGTAGGTTGTCCATATGATTAGTTTTGAAATAGTTTTTATTTTTTTCCCAGAAAATAACCCTTTCATAATGACAATGAAAGGGTTAAAAAAGTAATCGAATTTTTTATTTCATGCCATATTATTTAAATATAGTATTTATATACTTTTTACGACAACAAGATATGTAATTTGTAGAGGGGTGATTCATTTCCTTACAATTTTTTCATAAAAATAGTAAAAATAACAACACCATTCAACATATGAAATGATCATCACAATTTTGACAGAATTAAATAACGATGGTCTGAAGTTTTTGGTTTATGTCAACATCTTATCGCTTCCAAAGGATTCCTTGCTGCGCCCGCTTTCAAAATACCGGTACAGTTTACTTCAGGTGGATTCCTTGCTGCGCCCGCTTTCAAAATACCGGTGCAGTTTACTTCAGGTGGATTCCTTGCTGCGCCCGCTTTCAAAATACCGGTGCAGTTTACTTCAGGTGGATTCCTTGCTGCGCTGCGGAATGACAGGTGCGGGCTTTCAAGGAGGGGAATAAGGAGTGGGCTTCGCCCGCTCCTTATTTTTCTCTCTTAAGTATGGTTGGTCAGTCTGACAGACCTTTTGTGATCCTGCTGCCATCGTTTAAAAACTGCCAGTCCGGATTGACGGAATTAATCAATGCTTCCTTCTTTTTTCGGGACCAGTCTTTTATGTATTTTTCCCTGGCTATGGCGATGTTAATATCATCAAACTCTTCATAGTAAATCAGATGATGACAATTATATCTACTTGTAAAACCCTTAAACCTCCTGGTAATATGCTCATGGAGTCTTTTCTCCAGATTATTCGTCACGCCCACATAAAGCACCGTTTTATTTTTATTGGTAAGGATATAAACAAAATACCGCCGGCTCTTCATAATAACTGTTTCATTAAAACTCCTTCTATTAAAGTTAAGAAATTTACAGATTATTATGATTTAGAATCAGGATGGCGGGCGCAGCCCGCCATCCTGATTCCTCCTCCCTCGCCCGGGCAAGCCTGTCATCCCGCAGCAAAGCAAGGGATCTGCCAGCTACTGCCACTGCCGTTTATAAAAAAAGTCTTCGCTGTATACTTCAGACAGATCCCTTGCGGTGCTGCGGGAAGGGATCTGACGGCTGCTGCTGGTGCAGTTTTTATAACGACCTTCGGAGTATGATTCTGCCGGATTCCTTGCTTGGCGGCGGTGTGACGGTGGTTTTGGGTTGCCTTCGGTGATACTTCCACCGAGCTCCCTTTAGGGTCTGCGCGCTTCAGGTAGTTTCCTTGCTGCGCTGCGGAATGACAGTTTCAACCGGGGGTTAGATTAGAGGGAAAATGGGTGGGCTGCGCCCGCCCATTTTCCCTTCTCTACCCACTTCAAAAAGATTCCCTAGGGCAAATAAATCTTTTTTTATACATTTGCTGTTGAACACAAACAGATTTTATCTTAGTGAACTCTTTGTATACAAATATCCCCAAATACCTGTATCGCAATATTAAACGTCGCGATACCTACTGATTTTACCTTTCTTTGCCCGTGAGCATACCGGGCAAACAATCCCTTTTTTTCTATTCACCCTAATTCTCAATCAAAACACTATTTTGCTATGGAATTACCCTATGCAGAGCCCTATAAAATAAAGGTAGTAGAACCCCTTTACCGAAGCAGCCGCGAAGAACGCGAAGAATGGATCAAAGAAGCAAAGTATAATCTTTTCAACCTGCGCAGTGATCGTGTTTTTGTTGACCTGCTTACCGATTCAGGAACAGGTGCCATGAGCCAGTATCAATGGTCGGAAATTATGCTGGGCGACGAAAGCTATGCCGGTTCACTATCTTTTCACAAGCTAAAAGACACAATACATGATTTGCTGGGTATGCCTTATTTCCTGCCCACTCACCAGGGGCGTGCTGCAGAAAATGTATTGTTCTCGGCCCTGATAAAAGAAAATGACGTGGTACCCGGGAACTCACACTTCGACACCACAAAAGGACATATTGAATACCGCAGGGCAAGGGCTTTAGACTGTACCATTGATGAAGCCTGTAACACATCTGAATTTCATCCTTTCAAGGGAAACATTGATCTGGAAAAGCTGGAAGACGTATTTAAAAAGTATCCCAAAGAAAAAATCCCGTTGTGCATCATTACGGTAACTTGCAATACATCGGGAGGACAACCGGTATCTATGGAAAACATTCGTGATGTATCGGCACTTTGCAAAAAATATGGAATCATGTGTATTTTTGATGCGGCACGCTTTGCAGAAAATGCATATTTCATAAAAACCCGCGAAAAGGGTTATGAGAACAAAACCATACGTAAAATCGTAAAGGAAATGTTTTCTTACGTGGATGGTGCTACCATGAGCAGCAAGAAGGACGCCATAGTTAATATTGGAGGATTTATTGCCCTACGCGATAAGACTTTGTTCGACAAGGCAAGTGTATTTAATATCATGTACGAAGGATATCTTACCTACGGTGGACTTGCCGGACGCGATCTGGGGGCTCTTGCACAGGGACTCATGGAAGGTACCGAATTCGATTACCTGGAAGCCCGTATCGGACAGGTAGCTTACCTGGGTGATAAACTCAGAAGTTACGGAATTCCCATCCAGGAACCCACCGGCGGGCATGCCGTTTTTGTGGATGCCAAAAAGTTTTTGTCCAATGTTCCCAAAGAAGAGTACCAGGCACAAACCCTTGCCATTGAACTATACATCGAAGCCGGAGTAAGAAGTGTGGAGATCGGTACTTTGCTGGCTGATCGCAATCCGCTAACCAGAGAAAACCGTTATCCGAAGCTGGAGCTGCTTCGTCTGGCAATACCCCGCAGGGTATATACCAACAGCCATATGGATTACATTGCGGCAGCCCTGGGCAATATATGGGAAAGACGTGAAAGCATTACCAGGGGTTTTAAGATCGTTTCAGAAGCCCCGATCATGCGACATTTTACCGTTGAACTGGAAAGGACCTGAGCAAACAAGTGGGTCATTATGTTTGTTATTAGCAAAAGAGTGATTTTTTATGGTCGTTGAGCCTGTCGAAACGACAATTGAATATCTAAAATTTATTTATACGCTTCAACGAGCTTAACGTCCGGAATTTGTGAAAACAGAAACAATTAACCCTATGAACACAAAACAAAAAGCAGGGCGATACCAACGCATGCATGATCAACTGAAAGGTCTGCTGGAAAAACCCGGGAATACTTTATCAAAACTTGCCACCATTGTTGCAGTATTACACCATAAGATGGATTATTTTTTCTGGACTGGCTTTTATTTTCTGGATGACGGAGAACTTATTGCCGGTCCCTACCAAGGTCCTGTTGCCTGCCAGCTTCTGGCAAAGGATACCGGTGTATGCTGGGCATCCTTCAATCAGCAAAAATCGCTTGTGGTGCCCAATGTTCATGAATTCCCCGGACATATTGCCTGCGATAGCCGCTCGAACAGCGAAATTGTTGTTCCTTTGCGAAATAATGAAGGAAAAATAATCGGAGTTCTGGATGTGGACAGTAAAGAGCTTAACTCTTTTGACGAAACCGACCTTCAGGGGCTTGAAAAAATCCTAAGCCTGGTAAGTATACATGAAATATCTTTAAAAAATTAACATGTCACTATTTAATGCAATATTTTACTTTGTGCTGCCACTCATGCTTTCTATGGTGCATTTTTCGGTTTGCACAAGCAATGGAACCAATGAAGGAACCATTAAGCGGGGAACACCAATGAAGGCTGCCCTGCTATTTGCCATTTCATCATTTTTATTGCTTTGGGCGGGTTACTATATTGCATCATTTGTTGAAGGAAGGGTGGCATACACTGCCAATGCTGTTGCTTTCTTTTTTCTTGCCGTCATTGGGTTTCGCATGGTTTTGCATGGATGGCAAAAAAAGGCTCAGAAGAAAATCTTTGATATCAATGAAATACCGGTAATTTTTGCCCTGGCACTTGCATTGGGCATGAATATACTCTTTATGGGTGTTGCTCTGTACTTCCTTGATATGCGCACCATGCGTTTTTCACTTATCCTGGCATTTGTAGTTTTGCTGGTGTCATTCAGCGGGTTGCTGTTTGGAAATCAATTCAACGAAAATACAGGGTGGAAACTGGAACTGACCGGTGGAATCTTTATTATTGCCAATGGCTTCTGGCTTTTGGTTACCTGATCTTAACCTGACATATTAAAAATCTGTTTTATTCCTTGGGTTTGTAAACCCCTTCCACATAAAACATTTGCATGGTTTTGCGATGTTTAATGGTTATATAGCCACGTGATACACAAAGGAATTTTTCATGAATATGACTGTGGGTGTATTCCGAAATGTTTACTTTACCCGGTTCGCAGGAACCTTCCATTCGTTTGGCAATGTTTACTGTAGGGCCCCAGATATCAAAAGCAAATTTCATATTCCCTACAACTCCTGCTACCACAGGGCCGGTGTTTACACCAATACGGCAATCCAGGGCCTTTTCGCCTGCAAATAACCGGTCTTCTTTATTGGCTTCTATAAAATCGCGAATTTCCAGGGCTGCCATCACAGTAGCTGCCACATGGTTTTCGCCGGCGTTTTCGTGCAGGCCGCCCGCACACATATAAGCATCGCCGATTGTTTTGATCTTTTCAAGGTTGTATTTTTTGATCACATCGTCGAAGTTGGCAAAATAATAATGAAGGTCCTGAAGTAACAAACTGGGGTCGAGCTTTTCAGCAACCTCTGAAAAACCCACAAAATCAACAAACATCACACTCACCATAGGATAGCTGTGGGTGAACGACCGACCGTGTAGTTTAAGTTCCTCTGCAATATTTTCAGGTAACACATTAAGAAGCAACTTATCCGTTTTTTCCTTTTCCTTTTCAAGAAGATCATTGATCTCCTCCAGCATCTCACTTTGGGCAAGCATGCTTTCCTTCTGGTCCTGTAGCTCCTGGTTGGTTTCAATTAATAAAGTTTTCTGGTTTACCAGCTCCCTGGTTCGTTCCTCTACAATTGATTCAAGGTTTTTATTTTGAAAATCAAGTTCCTTGAGCAATTGCTTATTACTCCGGCTCAAACCGGAAAATCTTAATGATAACACAAAAGCCTGTGCCATTACAAAAAGAAACAACCCCACAGGAAACCAGTCTGCTCCTCGTATGTTGCCACTCACATAAACAAAATCATGAATCAGGGTAAGAAAAAGCAAAGATGTGCCAATAAAAAAAGCTATGGCGCCTTCTTTTTTGTTCAGCCATGCTTTCCAGAGCCAGAATAGTACATTTAAACTGATAACTGTAAGAAAAACTATGTAAACAGGTAAAATATGCAGGAATACATTTACCGGCAAAAAGATAACAGGCAAGGTTAATGCTATAGCTATGCCCACATAAATATTTGCTATAAGGTTATGTACTTCGTCTGAAAACAAGGATTTGAAAAACAGAATAAAAAAGGCAGGAGCAATAAATATTGAACCATATGCAAACTTGTATATCAGACCCCATGAAAGTTCGGGAAATATTAACAATAAAGGTTCTTCACCCGTAACAAAAACCCTCAGCGACATGAGCAAAACGAAAAGACCAAAAAACAGGGTTGATGGTTCTTTGCGGTACACAAAAAACATCCCGAGATGATAAATGGCCATAATAAGCAGACTGCCTATCAGCAGAAAGCTCATACCCATAATAAAAAGCTGTTGTCGTTGAAGTCTGCATTCAAAACCGATTTGAAAAGTCTCGGAAATACCTCCATTGATATGATGATGGTTTGAAACCTGTAAAACAAACTCTATAGTATCTTTTTCATTGAAAACACTCCTTATTTCGGGGTAAAAATGAGGTGCTGCCTGTTCTTTGTTTTCGGCAACAATTCCGTTCGACATGATCTTTTCTCCATTGAGAAATAAAAGAAAAGCACTTCTGATTTCGTTATTGCGAACGCTGAAAACCTCTGGCAAACCATCGTTTACAATACGCAGGCGATAAGTGCCGTATTGCAGATCATGATATTTATCCTGTTTTTTTAAGCGCGACCACAACCCCGGGACTTTGATAAAAGTATCAGGGTCCAATTGCTGAATATCTGACGGATTGAGTAACTGATTCGGATAAAACTCCCACTCACCATCCAGGAAAAGAGTTTTTCTGCTTTCGCTGAAATGTGAACGGGCATCCAGTATTCCTTCAACCGCTTTTTTGCCGTTGGTTGGGTCATCACTGCAGGACATCAACACAAGAAATATAACAAGTAAGCTTACGGCCCTGGTTAAGAAAGTGCTATGTGTTTTTATGCTTTGTATGGTTTTTTTCACTTCTGTAGTATCTTTTTTTGCAGCGATCTCAAAAATAACGAAAAATATAAACACATTTGATATTTGTGAGTGTTTTCGCTAAAAATCCGGTAAACCCGTTTATATCTTATGTTAAAAAAACCTGATTGCTCAGGGTACATTTAATCATTTACCAGCAGGTTACAACCCCTGATATCACTATTATCATACCGACCCAATATGCGAAATTGATTGGATGAAACCTTCTGCCCCAGGTCGTGGGTTGCAATAAAAGCACAGGAATACAGATTTGCCAGATCAATTACAGATATGCCGCCCGTGCGCCCCTCAGGTTGCATGGCAAAAGGGTCATTCATATCGCGGATAATGATCTTCATCCAGGGCGGAGTTGAAAAAACACCATCCCCGGATGAGTAGGCCTGTGAAAGTAATTCGGTCATCCCGTATTCAGAGTGGATGTTTTTAACATTATAGGCATTCTTTAAAATATAATGCAACTCTTCCCTGATAAGCTCTTTCCTTCTTCCCTTCATGCCGCCCGTTTCCATCACCACCAAACGCGGATGTTCAATATTGCAGCTTTCTGCCAGGTCAAGAAGTGCAAAACTCACCCCCAGCAGCAAGACCTTTCGATGATCAGTTTTTAAAACATCAATTTTTTCATTTAACCGGTCATACTCATAGAGATAAAATCCGCTGTGATTGCTCTTGCTTCGTTTAATCAGCTCATGTACCATGTATATAAGTGAAGAGCCTTCCCTTTCAAGATATCCCGGAAGGAGTGCCAGAATATGATAATCATCGGGTTTGCCATAAAGCATTTCAAAAGTTTGTAAAAAACTTTGCTCATAAATACCAGTATCTTTTACAAAATGCCGGCTGGTTTGCATTCCGGTTGTGCCACTGCTGGTGAAAACCACTTCAGGATTTTTTGTAAAACAGGCTACTTTTTGGGTTTTAAAAAATTCGATAGGCAAAAATGGAACTTCTGAATAATAAGCCACAGATTTTGGATCTTTGCCAAGCGCATCACAAAACTGACTGTAAACAGTATTTCGGGCATACTGGAAACGAAAAATATCCAAAGCAGTGTGGTTGAACTGTTCTTCGGTTTTAATATTAAAAATTCTGCTTTGAAGTGATTCTGTTTCCATTGCAATGTTCGTTCTGTAACAAAACTAATAAATTATCATGAAGGATTTCGGTTTATGCATAAAAGAGCTGTTACATATTCATTTCATGTATTAATAGCAGCAAACGATAATTTCAGAATAATTCTTCATATTTCTGTTAATAAGTGTTAAAAATTGTTTTTGTTCTTTCCTGATGGGTCCGCTGATTTACCTTTACCTTATGAATACAATTCAGTTAAATTGTTTCTTTCAAAATTCACTAAACATATGAAAAACTTAAAAATTTCAGGTTTAGCAGTACTTATGTTGCTGAGCCTTTACATGATTTTGCCTGCTACAGTTTTTGCAGATGAGTATTCTTACCGGACTATTCCCGACGACCCGATGAATACCCGGATTTATACACTTGATAACGGGCTTACAGTATTTCTTACGGTTTATGAAAATGAACCGAGAGTATATACTTCAATCCCTGTTAAAGCAGGGAGCAAACATGATCCTGCCGACAATACAGGCCTGGCCCATTACCTTGAACACCTGATGTTCAAGGGAACTGACCGTTACGGAACACTCGATTTTGAAAAAGAGAGTTATTATCTGAACAAGATCGACAGCCTTTATGAAGTTCATCGCTTACTTGAGGATGATGCAGAAAGAGCTGCAGTATACAGAATCATCGACAGTTTGTCATACGAAGCATCAAAATATGCAATCCCCAATGAATACGACCGTATGCTTTCGGTAATTGGCGCGAGGGGAACCAATGCCTATACGAGTGTTGAACAAACTGTATACATCAATGACATCCCTTCAAATCAACTTGAACGCTGGATAAAAATAGAGGCCGAACGTTTCCGTAACCCTGTTTTCAGACTTTTCCACACCGAACTGGAAACGGTTTATGAGGAAAAAAACATGAGCCTTGATAATGACGGCCGCAAGGTATTTGACAAGTTTCTGGAATTGCTTTACCCCCATCATACTTACGGAACACAAACGACCCTGGGTTCGCAGGAGCACCTGAAAAACCCGTCGATTCTTACAATCCGGGATTTTTTTAACACTTATTATGTGCCCAATAATATGGCCATTGTATTATCGGGCGATTTTGACCCCGACTACGTGATACGCATTATTGATGAGCATTTCGGAAGCTTTGAACCTTCTCCGGTACCAGAGTTTTCTTTCGGCACCGAACAGGAGATCAGCCAGCCCATTATAGCAGATGTATTTGGCCCCAGTGCCGAAAACATCAGGCTGGGATGGCGTTTGCCGGGAGTGAATACCCATGAGGCAGATGAGGCTATATTGCTTGCAAGAATTCTGTCAAATGGCACTGCAGGGCTCATTGACCTGAATGTTAACCAGGCACAGAAGGTCCTAAGGGCCGGAGCATTTTTATACAGTAAAGAAGACTATTCTACACTGCAAATGACGGCTTCTCCCAAAACCGGACAGGAGCTGGACGAGGTAAAAGATATTTTGCTTGCAGAAGTAGAAAAACTTAAAAAAGGAGAATTCCCCGACTGGCTGGTTGATGCAGTAGTAAACGACATGAAACTCGGCGAAATACGCATGATGCAAAGCAATCGCGGAAGAACCAGTGCCATAGTAAATGCATTTACACGCAATATGGAGTGGGAGGACCATGTAAATCGTTTCAACCGCTGGAATAAAATCACAAAAGATGATATTGTAGCTTTTGCCAACGAACACCTGAAAGACAATTATGCGGTTGTTTATAAAAGAAAGGGCAGTGATGACAACATCATTAAAGTTGATAAACCCCACATTACACCTGTGGTATTAAACCGCGATCATCAAAGCGAATTTTATAATATGATCAGCGAAATGCCTTTCCGTAATATAGAGCCTGTTTTTTTGAATTATGACCAGGATATTCAAAGATTTGAAGTAAAAGAGCGCATTCCTTTGTACTATTATGAAAACACTGAAAATGAAACCTTCTCGCTATATTACCGGTTTGATATGGGCAACCTCCACGACAGAAAACTCGGCCTTGCAATCAGTTATCTTGAATACCTGGGAACTTCAAAATACACGCCGCAAGAGATCAAACAACAATTTTTCCGCACCGGAACCAGTTTTAATGTATTCTCATCAAACGAGCAGGTTTCGGTGTACCTTTCGGGATTAAGTGAAAACATGGAAGAAGGCCTTAAACTCTTCGAGGAACTTCTTGCCGATGCCCAGCCCAATGATGAAGCACTGGAAAATCTCAAAAGCGACGTTCTGCGATCAAGGGAAAATAATAAACTCAATAAAAACTACATTCTCCGCACAGCCATGTTTGATTATGCCATGTATGGCGATAGATCTCCACTGAAAAATGCATTATCGGAAGATGAACTTATGGCTATTACCAGTCAGGAGCTTATTGAAAGAATACATGGTCTGAGTAATTATGAACACCGTGTCTTATATTACGGAACCCATAAGCCCGAAGAACTGGTTAGCCTGCTTGAAAAGTACCACAGGACTCCCGATACTTTTTTACCCATTCCTGATGAAATTCAGTTTACTGAAGTGGAAAGAGACCAGACCGAAGTATTTGTAATGGATTTTGACATGACCCAGGTCGATCTTATGATGCTTGCCAAAACATCAGAGTTTAACCAGGATATGACACCTACTATTAATCTTTTCAATTCTTATTTTGGATCAGGCATGTCGGCTATCGTTTTTCAGGAACTTCGTGAGGCCAAAGGTTTGGCTTATAGTGCATTCGCATTTTATACAACACCTTCACGCCCAGACAGAAGTCATTTTATCTATTCTTTCATCGGAACGCAGAACGATAAACTAAGAGAAGCAATGGAGGGGATGAATAACCTGCTTAATGATATGCCCCTTTCAGAATCGGCTTTTACGGCTGCGCGCGAATCCATAATTGAAAGGATCAACACCGAAAGAATAACACGTACCGGCATTCTCATGAATTATGAATCTGCCCGCCGGATGGGTCGTGATTATGATATCAGAGAAGTTATATATAATGAAGTTCCGCAACTTTCTTTTGATGACATTCAGAGTTTCCAGCAGGAATTTGTGAAAGATCAGAATTTTGCCATACTGGTTATTGGTAAAAAGGATGAACTGGATATTGAAACCCTTGAAAGTTACGGAAAAGTAAACTTTCTAACCCTTGAAGATGTTTTCGGGTATTAATTAACTTTTTTACTGAAGCTATAATTAAAAAAGCCGCTGCTTTTTATGAGCAGCGGCTTTATTATTTTTGTCGGGTACTTTGTCAGGTACCGCTGAATGTAAAGTTAGAGCTGGAAGTAGGTATCGGATGTATACTTACTACCGGAACAGGAGCATGATTGATAACTCTTTGCGCTTCATTGCCTATGATCATTGTACCGCTGTCCTTGTCTGACATCATAACAACCATATCCATATCATGAATGCCTATATAGTCAAGAATGATTCCGGAGGCTTTTTTGCCTTCGGCAAAATCAATGCTACTCTTAATTCCTTTTTTTTCAAAAATAGTCTTAACCTGGTGTGCATAATTTTTGATCCTTTTCCTGATATCTCTAAGTCCTGTATTGTACACGCCAAGTATTCTTACCTCGGCACCCAGTTTAGTAGCAATTTCAACAGCAAAATTTGTCTTTTGCCTTGTTTCAGTGGAGGAGTCGATGGGCAAGAGTATCTTTTTAAAATCCTTTTTCTGAAACATGGTACGTATGGTAATCATCGGACATGGTGACAGAGATACAAGCCGGTAGGCATTGCTTCCAATAAAATATTCTTCAAATCCTGATATGCCGTGTGTACCTGCAATGAGTAAAATAGCATCATTATATTTTGCCTCATTTACAATTTCAGAATAAACTTTTCCTTCACGTATTTTATACCTCATTTCTCCGTTTAGTTGCGGGGCAAAATCACTTACCATCTCTTTGAGCCTTTTTTCCGCTTCAACATAATGGGCATCTTTTGTGTCAGGATATACTGACTCATCGCTACAGGGTTTGCAAACATTCACCAGGGTAATATTCGCCTGGTATGCATTAGCAATTTTTACAGAATATTTCAGCGCATTTACCGAGCACGATGAAAAATCTATGGCAACTACTATTTCGCTCATGATATTGTTTTTTTTAATGTAACCAACTATTTTTCATTAGTAAAAATAAATAAAAATGCCAAATATTTGACAGATGTTACCTTTAAACACGATGAAAACTGTTTTCAATAAAACGAAAATACTGTTCATAAAGTATTTGTATCTGATGAAGCATGCATATTCTGGCACAAATGTGAAAAGTTCCATTCAAAAGATTAATTTTGCTTAGTTCAAGATTTTATTAACAATCCTGATATTATTCATGTCCCGAAACGAATTTATTGACCCGGAAGCAAAAAATCTTACCCCGGCAGAGCGGGAATATGAAAAGGCTCTCAGACCCGACCGGTTTTCCAGTTTTACCGGTCAGGAAAAAACCATAGAAAACCTTAAAGTATTTGTAAATGCTGCCCGCCAGCGGCAGGAGGCGCTCGACCATGTGCTTTTTCATGGCCCGCCGGGCCTGGGAAAAACCACACTGGCTCATATTATTGCCAACGAAATGGGCGTGGGAATCAAGATCACTTCGGGTCCGGTGCTCGATAAACCGGGCGATCTGGCAGGGTTACTCACAAACCTTGAGGAAAACGATGTGTTGTTCATTGATGAAATACACAGACTGAGCCCGGTAGTGGAAGAGTATTTGTACTCGGCCATGGAAGATTACAAGATCGACATCATGATTGAAACCGGTCCCAATGCACGAAGTATTCAGATAACCCTCAGCCCATTCACCTTAATCGGGGCCACCACACGATCGGGATTGCTCACTTCTCCGCTAAGGGCAAGGTTCGGAATCAATGCACGCCTGAATTATTATGATGTGGCTATACTTGACCGGATTGTGAAAAGATCGGCATCTATCCTGAAAGTTGAAATTTCGGATGATTCTGCCATGGAGATTGCCCGCCGCAGCCGTGGAACCCCAAGGATTGCCAATGCATTGCTGCGTCGTGTGCGCGATTTTGCCCAGGTAAAGGGTGATGGAAAAATTGATCTGGCCATTGCAAACTATGGTCTCGATGCACTTAACGTAGATAAAAACGGCCTCGATGAAATGGATAACAAACTGTTGATCACTCTCATCGACAAATTCAAAGGAGGCCCGGTGGGTCTTACCACCATTGCTACCGCTGTGAGTGAAGACCCGGGTACTATCGAAGAGGTTTATGAACCTTTCCTTATACAGGAGGGCTATCTCATGAGAACACCACGTGGCAGAGAAGCAACAGAACTGGCCTATAAACATCTGGGCAGATTGAAAAATCCATCCCAAAACAGCCTGTTTGACTAAACATGTCCCAAAACCCGGAAAACAATATCACAAAGCAAATAAAAGCCAAAGCGTTTGAACTGGGATTTGATGCCTGTGGTATTACCCCTGCCGGCGTAGTTGACCGGGATATGGTATCGCATTTCAACAACTGGATTGCACAGGGAAGACATGGCAAGATGCAATACATGGAAAATTACCGTGACAAGCGTCTGAATCCATCACTGATCCTGCCGAATGGCAAATCGGTTATTTGCCTTGCCATAAATTATCATCAGAAAAATTACCAGCCCGAAGATGCATATTACAAAGTTTCACAATATGCAGCAGGAAAAGACTATCATACGGTGGTTAAAGGGAAACTCTATCAATTGCTTGAGTTCATCAAGATTTATCATCCTGAAGCCAATTCACGTGTGTTTACCGATTCAGCACCCATCCTTGAGCGACACCTGGCCCGACAGGCCGGCCTGGGTGCCCCGGGTAAAAATTCCTGCTTTATATTACCCCGAAAAGGGAGTTACTACTTTCTGGCCGAGATAATTACCGACCTGGTACTTGATTATGATACCCCGATGGAAAAAGATTTCTGCGGAAAATGTACCCGCTGCATCGATGCCTGCCCCACCAACGCCATTGTTGCACCCGGAGAAATCGATGCAAAATCCTGCATCTCTTATCTTACCATTGAATTGAAGGAAGATATTCCCAATGAATTTTCCGGGAAAACCCGGGGCTACATTTTTGGTTGTGATATTTGCCAGGAGGTTTGTCCGCATAACAAAAAATTTGCCTTTCCGGCAAAAGAAGAAGGCTTTACCCCCTTACCGGCCATAGCAGGCTGGAAAAGAAAAGACTGGAATGATATGGATAAATCATCTTACAGAAAAAACTTTATAAAAACCAATTCACCCATTGGAAGAGCAAGTTTTATAAAACTGAAAAGTAATATTGATTTTGCAAAAAAAGGCAGTAATAAATAATAATAAAAAAACTTTTACCTTCTCCTAAACCAATTTGACTGTAAATCAACAGGTTTTTAATAAAAAATAACAGCATTTGCCTGCTTTTCTCTGTAATTTCGCATTTTATATATTATTGTAACAGAAATTAAATACCACAACGAACAAGCCACCCGTTGAAATCGTTGCATGTATAGTTCATTATAAAAGAAGTTATACAAAATACGTGTTACCATAAGTGTGGCAATTTATTACCCGGCTGCACAAAAAACACTTTTATTCAATCTGGAAATCCGATTAAAAATGAAAAACATAAATATCAAAGCTTACCTTCCCTTTCTTTTTGCCATTGTACTTGCATTGGGCGTTTTGCTCGGACTGAACCTGAATTTCGACAGGACATCACAAATGCCTTCAGAAAAGAAATTCTTTTCCATTGGTTTTGACCGGTACGACAAGATCAATGATATCATCAACTATATTGACGAAGCTTATGTTGACAGCATAAACCGCCAGGAGCTAACCGATGAAGCCATTGTTAACCTGTTAAGAAATCTTGACCCCCACTCATCTTACATCCCGGCATCCGCATTCCGTGAGCTCAACGATCCCCTTATGGGAAGTTTTGAAGGCATTGGCATTGAGTTCAATATGATGACCGATACGGTGATTGTAATCAACCCCATTCCCGGTGGACCCAGCGAAAGTATCGGGATACGGGCCGGTGACAGGATCATAAAAGTAGAAGATGAAACCATTGCCGGCGTAAATATTGACACCCAGGATGTGGTAAGAAAACTCAAAGGCCCCAAAGGAACAGAAGTTACCGTATTTGTTATGAGAAGAGGGGTGGATGATTTGTTAGAGTTTACCATTACGCGCGATAAAATCCCATCTTTCAGCCTTGACATTGCCTATATGATCGATGATAAAACCGGGTATGTCAAGCTTGGGCAATTTTCTGCTACAACACATCAGGAGTTTCGAATGGCCCTGGAAAGGCTAAACAGGCAGGGTTTAGAACAAATGATCCTCGATCTCAGGGGAAATGGTGGCGGTTTTCTTGAGGCTGCCATTCAACTGGCTGATGAATTTTTACAACCCGAATCACTTATTGTATATACTGATGGTAGAAAACGACCTAAAACCGTTGCCACCGCACGCAGGAACGGGGGGTTTGAAACACAGCCCCTTGTGGTACTCATCGATGAATGGTCGGCATCAGCAAGTGAAATCATTGCCGGCGCAGTGCAGGACCACGATCGTGGTGTTGTTATCGGACGCAGATCTTTTGGCAAAGGTTTGGTGCAGGAGCAGGTGCAGTTGGGCGACGGATCGGCCCTCAGACTTACCGTAGCAAGATATTATACGCCCTCGGGAAGAAGCATCCAGAAACCTTACGACAATGGCTCAGAAGAGTATTATGCCGATTTTATGCAACGTTACCTGGAGGGTGAACTGGAGCACCCCGACAGCATCAGGTATGATGACTCACTCCGCTTTGAAACCGCTTCAGGCAGAACAGTGTATGGTGGTGGCGGCATAACACCCGATATCTTTATTCCGCTGAATACTGATGAGAGATCTCCCTATTTTGTTAAGGTAGCCAACAGGGGATTGATTTATCGCTTTGCCTTTGACTATGCCGATGACAATCGCGACAGAATAAAAGCATATGAAACCGCAGAGAACTTTGTTGAAAATTTCCAGGTAAACAGCATTGAACAGTCTTTTATAGATTTTGCCGAAAGTGAAGGTGTTGATTTTAACGAAGAAGAATACCGCGTAGCTGAAAACCTTATAAAAGCCCAGATCAAAGCCTATATAGGCAGGAATATTTTCGGGAATGACGCTTTTTACCCCGTAATGAACAAGCGTGATGCAGCCGTTGCAAGAGCATTGGAGGTTTTGCAATCCAATACCCTTATGTCATACCTTGCACCGGCCGAAAAAGCTGAAGTAACTGAATAAGTGCCGGCTTTCCAAGCCCGCCGCTTAGCGGAAATTAGGTTCGCTGAACTCCCCTCGGTAGGTTGCTTTCTGCTTTCTGAAATCAGCCCTGGTTCTCTTTCTCCAGTTCCTTCATTGCATTCAGCGCCAGTTCCGTAAATTCGCTGAGCGGAATTCCTGCCTTTTCGCATTCCAGGATGTTTTCGCGTTTAACGGATGCAGCAAATGCTTTTTGCTTCATTCTTTTCAGGATGGATTTGGGCTTTACACTTTGCACTTTTTTATCGGGATAAACGAGCGCAGTGGCGGTAATAAGACCGGTAATGGTTTCACCCGCAGCCAGGGCAAAATGAAATTTTTTGCTTCGCTCTCTCCCGTGGGCTGCATATTCATTGTGCAGCATAACGGCTTCCACAATATCATCATCAATTCCTTTTTCTTTCAGTAACCTGGCTGTTTCCATGGCGTGTGTTTTCATATCGGCGTGGGTAATTTCCACGTCAAGGTCGTGTAGCAAGCCGGCAAGGCCCCATTTATCGGAGTCTTCATCCAGGCGCTCTGCCATGGCACGCAGCACCGCTTCCGATGCCAGGCAATGAGCAATCATTTTGGGGTTTTTTACATATTCGTGAAGAAGTTCCAGGGCTTCGTTTCTTTCCATAATACCTTTTTCAATGGGTTTTTACGAAGGCAAATTTAATGAAAAATTAAAGCCCGGTATACTTCTCACTCATTTCCCACAACTTATCGGCAACATCCTGTCTCAGGGCAATTGTAGCAGGTTTTTTGGGTTTGCTTTTTACAAAATACTCTCCGCTTTTGGCTCCTCCATCATCAGATGTAGCAAGGAAAACAGAAGTCTGGGCTCCTTGGCGCGGTGTGATCATAAAGGGTTTCATAATGTTGTACATTATTGAAGGCATTTTCTCAAACAGATTTGTATTGACCATCCCCGGGTGCAGGCAATTCGCCGTTACACCTGTACCCTTGAGTGTCTGCGAAAGTTTTTTGGTAAAAAGAATATTGGCCAGCTTTGACTGGCTGTAGGATTTAAAAGATGAATATCCCTTCTCTGATTCAGGATCTGCAAAATTGATCTTTCCCGTGCGATGGGCTTCGCTGGACACATTAATGACTCGTGCAGGTGCACTTTTTTTCAGTACATCAAGCAGCAGATTGGTCAGAAGAAAAGGAGCCAGGTGATTGACAGCGAAATTCATCTCAATGCCATCTTCCGAAACATTTCTTTTTGTCTCCCAAATACCTGCATTGTTGATCAACAAATGCAGCGAATCGTATTTCGATTTGAATTCCTTTACAAAATCACGAATAGATTGAAAAGATGCCAGATTGCAATGCATGAAATCAAGTTTTGCTTCCGGTACCTCTTGCAGTATCTCATCTTTAAGTAAATCGCCCTTCAATGAATCGCGGATGGGAAATACCAATTTCGCCCCGTTTGCTGCAAGCATTTTGGCTGTTTCTCTACCTATGCCTGACGTAGCTCCGGTTATAATACATACTTTATTTTTTAAGTCCATGGTTGTTTTAATTAAATCTTAGTTCTTAGTACCGTCAATTTTTCGTTTGATAGGCTAACTGACTTATAATTTCTTTGTTCATGCCGAACCTGATCCTTTTGTAATATTTAGAATAATTTAATAGCATTTATGATTGGTATGAAAAAGAACACAAACAAAACCAAATAGATTCTGTTTATTAAGCGAAATAACTTTAAACTTTTATGTCAAAAAAGATGGCTTTTCTTATATTTTTCTCCATAGTATTGCTGGTTTACGGATCGGTAAATTATTACATATATGTTCGTGGTATGCAGGCCCTTCCCGATGGAAGTATTTTTAAATCAATTTTCCCGTGGATTTTCTGGATACTGGTATTAACATACGTGGCAGGCAGGTTTCTTGAAAAGGTATATCTGTCAAATGCCAGTGATGTTTTGGTATGGACAGGATCGTTCTGGTTATCGGCTATGTTATACTTTTTCCTGGCCGTATTGTTTTTCGATATTATCAGGCTGGTAAATCAAATCATCCCTTTTTACCCCAGGTTCATTGCTTCAAATTATGAAAATGTGAAACTTTACCTGTTTACGGGTGCAGCCATTGTGGTGGGTTTGGTAATTCTGCTGGGACATATCAACACACTAAACCCCCGTGTTAAAGAGCTGAGTATTCATATTCCAAAGCAGGCCAATGGCATAAAGGAACTTAATGCGGTTATGATGTCGGACATTCATCTAGGAACCATTATCGGCAATGGCCATTTTGAAAAGATTGTTGAAAAAGTAAAGAAGCTTGATCCCGATATTATATTGCTTGCCGGCGATGTGCTGGATGAGGACCTTGAACCGGTATTGCGTCAGAATATCGGTGAAACTTTAAAACGTCTGCAGGCCCCCATGGGGGTTTACGGTATAATGGGTAACCATGAGCATATAGGTGGAGCCGAATCTGCTTATAATTATCTTGAATCGCATGGGATGAAGATTATCCGCGACAGTGTAATTAAAATCAATGACAGTTTTTATCTTGTTGGTCGTGAAGACAGAGATAAACCCCGCTTTTCGGGAAGGGAGCGAAAAGAACTGGATGAGCTTGTAAATATGGCAGATTCATCCTATCCGCTCATTTTGCTTGATCATCAACCTTATTACCTTGAAGAGGCCGCCGGATTGGGTATTGATCTTCAGCTTTCAGGACATACGCATCACGGACAGCTGTGGCCCATTAACCTGGTTACATCAGCCATTTATACAATCAGCTATGGATATGGTAAGATTGGAAATATGCATGCCTATGTTTCTAACGGCGTGGGCACCTGGGGACCTCCGGTAAGGGTGGGCAACAAACCCGAAATTGTAAACCTGAAAATCACTTTTGGGGAATAAAAAAACCGGAGCCGGCAAAAAACCGATCTCCGGAGTAATATCTTCAATAGAAAAAGGATTACCCTTTTGAATCTTTCTCTTCTTCTGAATTTTCTGAACCCTTATCTTTTTTCCAGAACATAAACTTCTCAATATAATGATGAAAATTGCGGATGAAGTTTTGGGCCGCAGCAAATCCTGCAGCAAAACGTTTAATAAAAGACGTAATAATTACCAACCTTTCTATGGCATTGAAACTATCCATTAACCGGTTTTCCGCCATAATCATCTCATACCTGATCTTCGCCTTTTCCAGCTTGATGTCCTGCATGTTTCTGATATTCTTAAATCTCTGATAATTCATACGGGAATTTGTTAAGGTTTCTTCTCCTCTTCATCGTCCTGGAAGAAAACATTTACCAAAACTTTGATAATAATCGGGCTGAAAATTTTTTTTCTGAACACATAGAAAATCAATCCGAGCACAAGGTAAAATCCACCAACTATCAAAAGCCCCAGTTCTGTGCTTTCCAAAATAGTTCCGATATATATTGCAGCTGCGGCAGAAAGAAATATCAATGCTATAAGCATTAACATGCCCACAAAACCCTGTGCTGCAAGAGCGGTAAGTATTTTTACAGCTTTTTCAAAAGCTGAAATGCCATAATATGAAAGCTTGGTTTCAAGATACTGCTGAAGGTTTTCCTTAAGCTCGGAAATGTTCTCAAAAATGGTTTTATTCTCCATTAAATCGCAGATTAAAATTATCAGCCCTTAATTTTTCAAAGATAAGGACTAATTCAGGACAAACGGTAAAATACCATTAATTAATCATGCGTCCTCAACTTTTTTGAACTTTGTTTTGGTGTCATCGGCAATTTCCTGAACGTATTTTTTCATTTCGTCCATCTTTTCACCTACTTTTTCGCTAACTTCCTTGCCGATTTCATCGGCTCTCTTTTTCAGATCCTTACGGGTATCTGTGCCTTTTTGGGGTGCAAATAATACTCCTGCCGCTACACCTACTGCAGCTCCTACTATAAAACCTACCAAGGCTTTTCCTGTTGAATTATCCATAATAATGTATTTTTAAAAATTAAACAATAAATTAAACTAATAAATACTTTTTGTAGCTAAAAAAGCAAATAATTAAGTTATCCCAAATATAGTGGAAATTTTCGTAAAAATCAATTTTGATGTTTAGTTACTCCTGTTTTTTAATATCATTAACGGAATTTCATCGGTAATTGTTTATTTTTAACATATATGTGCAAAGAAGCATTTATATAAATAAAACATCCTGGAAGATTTTGCGTATAAATAGCAACCATTTATATTTTTCTTTGCAGAAAACTGATGAATGGTCTTTTTTTCTTTAAAATAACCCGGGCGTTTTCTTTACATTTATTATATCCAATTTCAGAAATATATTTCATGAAAAGAATTGACATAACTTTTAATTTGACCGAGGTAGAAAACATTGATGAGCTCTCTCAATCTGAACAGGAACTCATCAATATATCACGTCGAATGACAACACAGGCATATGCACCATATTCGGGATTTTACGTTGGCTCAGCGGTTTTACTTGAGAATGGTAAGATCATAACCGGTAGTAACCAGGAAAATGCCGCCTATCCGAGTGGACTTTGCGCAGAAAGGGTTGCAGTATTTGCTGCATCATCACAATATCCCGATGTGAAAATTAAAGCCGTTGCGATAAGTGGAAACGCCAAATCGCATAACATCAGCCACCCTGTAACTCCATGTGGTGCATGCAGGCAGGCACTTCTTGAGTATGAAGTTAAGCAGGAAGATCCTGTTAAGGTTTTTCTGAGTGGCCATTCGGGAAAAATCTATATTATTGATAAAATACAGGATCTGCTTCCCCTCTCTTTCACATCAAGAGAATTAACTGATCTTTAAAGCAAAAAAATCCGGGAACTTTTTTCTCCGACACATGTTATTTTTATGTGTTTCTTTTTTAAAATAATTACCACATCTATGAATTATAAAAGATTTTTAACGCTGGCAGTTATTTCTCTTATTGTATTTTCAGCGAAAAGCCAGCATCTTGACGCTTATCGTATTTTTGATAAAGAAGGAAACCCTGCATCTTTTGAAGATATGTTTGCAAGGGCACAACAATCGGATATCGTATTATTTGGCGAATTGCACAATAACCCTATTAGTCACTGGCTGCAACTGGAGCTTACCATGGCACTGCACAGGCAAACAGGGGACAACCTTGTTTTGGGAATGGAAATGTTTGAATCCGATAATCAACTTCTTATTGATGAGTATTTTTCGGGCCTTATTGCTGAAAGAAACTTTACCTCAGAAGCGCGCTTATGGAACAATTATAACACAGATATTAAACCACTTGTAGAATTTGCCCGCGAAAAGGGTTTGCGACTGGTCGCTACAAACATACCACGCCGTTACGCCGCACTGGTAAACCGCGAGGGTTTTGAAGGGCTTGAAAAGCTCAGTGAACCTGCGCGAAGCTTCGTGGCTCCACTCCCCGTAGCTTACAATCCTGATCTGCCCGGGTACAAAGCCATGCTTGAAATGACAGGAATGCCTGCTCATGCAAATGAAAACTTCCCAAAGGCACAAGCCATTAAAGATGCTACAATGGCGCATTTCATCATGGAGAATTTTCAGCCCGGAAATACATTTATTCATTTCCACGGTGCTTACCATTCCAACAATTATGAAGGTATTGTTTGGTATCTTGACCAGATTGACCAAAACTTGAATCTGCTAACCATCAGCACGGTTGAGCAAAGTGAAACAGATGAACTGGAAGAGAACTATATCAGCCAGTCTGATTTTATTATTGTAGTTCCTGCTACTATGACCAAAACCTATTAATGCCCGTTTACCTGCTTTAATATCTTATCAACATGATATTTCAGTAAGCTACCGTTGCCTGAAACGGTTATTCCACGGAAACTTTCCGCCTTTTTCATACTTTCCTGCAACCGTAAAATATTTTTTTGTTTAAGAGCTTCTGCCATTTGATGTTTTTCTAGCTGTTGCGCAAGGTATTCCTGTTCAGTTTGCCCGGGAGTTGCGATCAATACAGCTTTTTTTCCAAATACTGCCAGATCCATAACAGTGGTATATCCTGATCTGCTTATTACCATGCGGGCTTTGTGAATACAATACCCCATCAGCGATGTGTTTCCATGGTTAAACAGGTAGTGGTTTCCCGAGCGCTGCAATGCAGTGTTTCCAGGTAATGCCCTGAACCAGACTACAGTTTCATCTTTTAACTCTCGTTGCAGTTTCTCTTCAAGGATGGATCGCTGAGGTTCGGGACCGGAAAGGATCACCAGGATGAAATTCTCCGGTAATTTACCTGCCATACCATGTCTGTTGTAATTTTCAACATCCTGGAACCGGCTGAGTGGGCCCACAAAATCCACAAAAGGTAACGGTTTATGATGCGTAAGTGCACCAGATAAGCCAGGTGGGTTTTCGATATCCGGTGCCCAGCAATGATCAAAAGCCTTGAGAAAAATATGGTTGATGAGGTTTGCAGAACTCTGAAAGGGTTTCAGCTTTGGGGGCATCTGCACAAAAATCTGATGGCTGATAAAAACAGATAGCACATGTTTTGATCTCACTCCGTAACGGTTATCAGATATTATGATTTGGGGTTGAAGAAGTTTTACTTTCCTGCGGATCCAAAAGTACTCTTTAATCATTGAGACAAGGAACGCCGGCAATTGCAAAGTAAGTTTAAGTATCATAAAACGCCCCCTGGAATAGCGAATTTCTTTACCCGGGAATTCTTCATACGCTACCCGATTGCCAAACTCATTGCGCAGCAGTTCCAGCGAAGCACCTGACGCAGCAACAGTTACCGTGCAGTTATGCTCAAGAAAAGCATGGACTACCGGAATGCAGCGGGTAGCATGTCCCAGCCCCCAGTTTAAAGGACACACAAGTACTTTAGCAGGCATTGGCATTTTTTACGAACATACGTTTTTTTATTTAATTGTGACAGATCTGCTGAAAAAATATAATTTTACCCCATAAATTAACTTTCTGAATATATCGGGTCAACCCTTCAAACAAAAAAGCACTATGGAGAGTAATTTACGAATTTCTATATGTTCTGTTTTTGCCTGGTTCCTGATCTTTTTCATTTCAGGGTATTAAAACCCAGATCAAATTTCAGAAAAATTGACCCAAAAAGAAAAAATCAAACATACGTATTAAAATCCTTTGTATCTTGTAATAATTTTAGAGCCGTAGGTTTGTATAATTTCACTTGCTACGGCTTCTAATATTTATGGTTAAGGAACAAAAAAGGATTGTTTATGAATTATGTTTACTTTTCACCTCATTTCCCTCCTAACTATTATAATTTTTGCTTAGCCCTGCGGAAATTCGGAGCCAATGTGCTTGGCCTGGGCGATCAAAACTACCATGAATTACGACCCGAATTAAAATCAGCTTTCACCGAGTATTTCAAAGTAGAAGATATGCATAACTACACCCAGCTGTTGAAAGCAATGGGGTATTTTACCTGGAAATACGGAAAGATCAACGGTATTGATTCCAACAATGAATACTGGCTGGAAACTGAAGCGAAACTCCGTACCGATTTCAACATTGATGGCATAAGGCAGCATGAACTGGATATCATTAAGCAGAAGTCGCAGATGAAAAAGGTGTTCCAGGCTGCAGGCGTAGCTGTTGCCCGGGGCAGGATAATAGATACTTTTAAAGATGCTCAAAATTTCATCAATGAAACAGGATATCCGGTAGTTGCCAAACCTGATACTGGTGTGGGTGCAGCCAATACTTACAAAATCAGAAATGAAGATGAGCTAAGGTTTTTCTTTGAGACCAAACCCGACATTCCTTACATCATGGAAGAGTTTATCCATGGTGATATTGAGTCCTTTGACGGACTTACCGATAAATATGGCAACCTTTTGTTTTTTACCGGCCATGCCTATGACAGTGGAGTAATGGAAGTGGTGAACAACGATACACATGTATCCTACTATTCATTTCGCGATGTGCCAAAAGATCTGGAAGAAGCCGGTAGAAAAATAATTAAAGCTTTTAAGGTTAAATCAAGATTTTTTCATTTCGAATTCTTCAGGCTGCACGACACTGGCAAGTTGGTGGCTCTTGAGGTAAATATGCGTCCGCCGGGTGGATTTACCACCGATATGTTCAACTATGCATGCGATTTTGATATTTACCAGGAATGGGCCGGTGTAGTTATTAATAATAAAATGACAGCATCTTTTGCAAGAAAATATCATGTTTGCTATGTCAGCCGTAAATTCAATAAAAACTATGTATTATCGCACGAACAGGTGTTAGATAAATTTGGCAGTTCTATCATTCACCATGATAACGTGCCGGGAGCCCTGGCACCGGCACTGGGAAACTATGGGTACATTTTAAGAGGGAAGGATCTGGAGCCGGTTCTTGCAGCACAGCGTGAAATTCAAAAAATGTAATGATTCATAACCGGCAGGTAAAAATTCATTCAACTGATTAAACCTTTTTATCCTGCCGTCGATTTCAGAGTTAATTAAAACCATGGATGATATACTGAAATACAAAATTGCAATGACCATGATACCTGGTGTAGGCGGTATTACAGCAAAAAAACTGATCTCTTATTGCGGTGGAATTGATGCTGTTTTCCAGGAAAAAGAATCTGCACTGAAAAAAATTCCGGGTATAGGCAATCACCTGGCAAAGATTGTTAGTCGTTTCAAAGATTTTGATCGGGTTGAGAAGGAATTTTTATTCATAGAAAAAAATAAGATAAAGGTTTTATTTTTTACCGAAAAAGGATATCCTGAGCGGTTAAAGCATTGCGACGATGGACCCATTTTACTGTTTTACAAAGGAAATGCTGATTTGAACAAAAGCAAGGTAATAGCAGTAGTAGGTACAAGAAGCATTACCGAATATGGCAAAGAAAAATGCACTGAAATTGTAGAAGGTCTGAAAAAACATGACCCTTTGATAGTAAGTGGTCTTGCCTATGGTGTAGATGCCCGGGCGCATAAAACTGCGATCGACAATAATTTACAAACCATAGGAGTATTGGGTCATGGGCTCGATCGAATTTATCCCCCACTAAATAAACCTCTTGCAAAAAGAATGCTGGAAGAAAATGGTGGGTTACTCACCGATTTCCCAACAGAAACAAAGCCTGACAGGGAAAACTTCCCAAAAAGAAACAGGATCATTGCCGGTCTTGTAGATGCACTGATTGTTATTGAAGCAGCCAAAACGGGGGGAGCTCTTATTACAGCCAATATTGCCAATACTTACAACAGGGATGTTTTTGCGGTTCCAGGCAGAACCAACGATGTCTACAGCCAGGGAAGCAATCATCTCATAAAGATCCATAAGGCCAATTTGCTGGAAACCTCAGCTGATATTGAATACATCATGAACTGGGAAAGCGAACCGTCGAAAACCAGAAATCAACAACAACTTTTCATTGAACTTGAACCCGATGAGACAATTCTCGCTGACCTGATAAAAGAAAAAGGAGAAGCTTCTTTTGATTTTCTGGTTAACAGTTCAGGGTTTTCATTCAGCAAAACTTCAGTTATACTGCTGAACATGGAGTTTAAAGGTGCGGTGAAACCCCTGCCCGGGAAGATATTCAAACTAAACGGAATCTTATAACTCCGAATTAGGCTGTTTATACTGTTGAAAGTAGATTATCAAGATTTTCAAACTTCACCCTGTAATCTTCAGTGGTTCTTTTGATGATCTCTTTGGCTTCTTCAGAATTGTAAGTGTGCGTTATTTCAACGTCAAGCTTGGTATTGGGCAGGTCTTTATAGGTAAGGAAATAATGCTTTAACCTTTCCAGAACGGGTTCAGGACACTCGGTTATATCTTTCATGGCCCCGTAAACAGCATCGTCTTTAAGTACTGCAATGATCTTATCATCGGCCTGGTTGTTATCAAGCATCCTGAAACCGCCAATAGGGGTGGCTTCTACCAGAATATCTCCATGAGAGATTGACTTTTCTGTAAGAATGCATACATCAAGAGGGTCGCCATCACCCACAAGATCAGTTCGGCCTGTTTTTTCATTGGCATATTCTGCCGTTCTTTTGGCACAAAGGGTTTGAGGAATAAAACCGTACATGGCAGGCAAAACATTGGAGTATTTCTGCGGCCGGTCAATCTTAAGGTATCCGGTCACTTTATCAACTTCATATTTTACTGTATCGGTACTTACCATTTCCACGAAACAGGTTAAAATATCAGGAGCATCCTTACCGATATCAACACCGTGCCAGGGGTGAGATTTATATCTGAGGCCCATCAACCTGCCTATGGGATCCATTATTTTATTTGCCATAGTTTCTTTTTTTGCATCACAAAATTAAGGATTTAATTGATGCCTGCTGAATCTTTTAAATGATCATACGAATAAAAACTTCCATTATGCTCAATAAAATCATAAAAATAATAACCGTAGTTTTTACCTATACTATATGCAAAAAATGCTTTTATTTTACATTGGCATTATTTGACATATATTTGTTAAACATCTGAATATGTTATTTTTAGATATTAACAATCTTTTGTTTTATAGGGGTTTACCACAGTTTTAAAATATGAAATTTTACGTATTGTAACTGGTAGTATTACAGGATATCTTTAGCGTGATTTCAGGAATATGTCAACAAAAACACAAAAAAAGCCGACAAAAAGCATTAATTCTTGGAAGAAGGAAAATGTTCCAATAATTATTCAGGAAAGAGTAGATACCCGTAAATCAACCTATTTAATGAACCTGGTTAAAGTTTTTTCAACAACCATAGTGGTATTGATTTTTCTGTGCAATAGTATGCATGTACAGGCGAATCAATACAACTTTTATGTATCTCCTGACAACTATAATGAGGAGCCATGTAATATTGATCCGGGTAATATTGAAATAACAGTAACGCCTGCAAGTTGTGGCAATTTAAGTGATGGTAGTATTGTGATTGAAATAAACCATAACAATCCTTTTATGATTTCATTGAGCGTGGGTTGCCATTCAATGAATCATCCAAAAAGTTCAAATACAGCAAAAAACAACCCCTCAGTTCATTTTAATAATCTGACACCGGGCTATTACGGAGTTTTTATTACCGACACAGATGAGTGCATATTTTACCAGTGTGTTGAAGTGACCGCACCTGCCGAAATATTTGTTGATTACAGCTTTGAACCGATTTATTGTTTCGGTAACACAACCGATGTTATATTTTCTGTTTCAGGGGGAACTCCTCCATACACTATCAATGGATGGGAAGGAGAGCAACTGGCAATCTTTAATGAAGAACTGGTGCTTGAATATATACCGGCAGGAGAATACTCATGGATTGTGACAGACTCTGATGGCTGTTTCCAGCAAGAGATAAACCTGACCATTCCTGAACCTGCTCCGTTACTGACAACTCTTTTATCACTGGAAAATAATTTGTGTAACGGTGAATACAACGGAAGCGTTGCAATTGCTGTTACAGGGGGTACGGCACCCTATTATTCTGATGCAGGGACTTTTGAAGATGAAATACTTACCATGGAAAACCTGCCTGCCGGATCTCATACTATTACTTTCAGTGATTCAAAAAACTGTGGCCCCGAAGAAATTACCTTTGAAATTGAAGAGCCTGAAGAAATTCAAATCAACATCATTGAGATCAAGCCTTATGAAAACAATATTTCCAAAGGTCATATCATTGCAGGAATATCGGGCGGAACACCACCTTACCAGGTTAGTATAAAAGATGGTTGTGAGCCCGATGAAAGTGTGGTAACACAGTTATTCAATCAAAATGAGGAAATCTTTTACACCGGTCTTGATCCCGGGTGGAAGGTTATAACAGTAAGAGATCAGAATGAATGTACTAGTATGGTTTGCGTAGAAATAAAAACCGAACTTACTACAGGCATTTCCGATCATACGGAAAATCATGCTGGATGGCACGGTGAATCAGTCAGATTCAATGTATATCCCAATCCGTCTGGCAATATTGTAAACATCGATATTATACCGCAGGCTACTTCCTATGTAACTATAGAGTTGTTTAATGTGTCAGGGAGAAAAATAGCTGTAATTTTCAAAGAAATACTTAAGCAGGGCCGTTTACACAATTACGTATTTAATGCTCAAAACATCCCGGATGGAGTTTACCTGTTAAGGTTATCGGATGACATGGGAGTCAGGTACCAGAAAATTATTATTGCCAGGTAAAAATTTTTAGTATCATACCTGTTGAGTATTTCACTCCCAAACGTTTCAAGGCTTTTAAAAACCCTTCCCTGATATTTTTCTATACACAATATTTACAATGTTTTAAAGGTTTGTAACAAAGTAATATTCTGTATTTTTTATTAGCTTTGCAACTCATTTTTCACCATGGCACGACAGGAAGATATAGTATTAGGCCGGCGATTGAAAACATCATATATTTCAACGGTGGTAAGCATTGCGCTGGTGTTGTATGTGTTGGGATTACTTGGGTTGATAATCATGCATACCCGTAAACTTTCTGAACATGTGAAAGAAAACATCGGTTTTTCCATTATAATATCAGACAATGCCCGCACTGCCGAGATCTCGCAACTGCAAAAATCCATTGACCTGTTGCCCGCAGTAAAATCCACCGAGTTTATTTCAAGCGATAAAGCAGCCGAAGACCTTTCAGAAGAACTGGGTGAAGATTTTGTGGGGTTCCTGGGCTACAATCCTTTGTTTCCTTCCATTGAAGTAAGGTTGCAGGCTGCATGGGCAAATCCTGACAGCCTTGTTGTTTTTGAAAGCCAGGTAATGGAAAGCAATATTGTTAAAGAGGTAGATTACCAGAAAAACCTTGTGCATATAGTTAATGAGAATATCCGTAAGATCGGACTCTTTCTTCTGCTTTTCGGAATTTTACTCCTGGTAATAGCATTTAGTCTCATAAACAACACAATACGTTTGAGTGTTTTTTCAAAGCGGTTTTTAATAAAAAGCATGCAACTTGTAGGAGCAACCCAGGCTTTTATAAGAAAGCCATTTGTAATTAAGGGCGTAGTACAAGGCATAATTGGGGCAGCTATTTCAATTGCGCTTTTACTGTTGTCATTATATGCCGCACAAAAATCGGTACCTGAACTCATAAACTTTCAGGATATAGAAATGCTTTTTACCATGTTTGTGCTTGTAATATTACTGGGGGTTATCGTTAGCTGGATCTCCACCCATTTCGCTGTGAGAAAATACCTGCACATTAAAACAGATTTTTTATACCTGTATTAAATTATATATATATGAAGAAACAAGCTGAAAAAGATCTTCAGGCAAAGAAAAAGCCCGAAACGGATTTTCTTTTTAACCGGCAAAAATATTATATCCTTATTGCCGGGTTGGGTATTACCGCGCTGGGTTTTATTCTGATGATCGGCGGGGGAAGCAATGATCCCAACGAATTCAGTTACGAATTATTTAACTTCAGAAGGCTCACCCTTGCTCCTTTTTTGGTGCTTCTGGGGTATGGTGTTATGATTTATTCTATTCTCAGCAGAAAAAAATAAGTTTTCAAACTAAAAATCTTTTACTAATATTTTACTCCGGAAAAATACCTTTAAATTTTTCCCGTGTTAAGCAAAAATACTTTTTTCATTTATGACATGGTTTGAAGCACTCATACTGGGCCTATTGCAAGGTCTTACAGAGTTTTTGCCCGTTAGCAGCAGTGGTCATCTTGAACTGGGTGCTGCCATTTTTGGATTAGAGGAAGAAAACCTGACATTCTCCATAATTGTGCATGGGGCTACATTTCTGAGTGTTCTGGTGGTTTTTCGGTATGATATTTTGCAACTCATAACAGGGTTACTGCGCTTTCAGTGGAATGATGAAACAAAATTTGTTTTTCTCCTGGTAATATCTGCAATACCTGTTGGAATAGTGGGTATTCTTTTCAAATCTGAAATAGAAACGCTGTTTGATGGTAATATTCTTTTTGTCGGAATAATGCTTTTGATCACATCTCTTTTATTATTTCTTACCCGGTTTGCTCCTCAAAAGAAAAAAGAAGTAAATGTAAAAACAGCACTTATTATCGGTATTGCACAAACATTTGCTATTTTACCCGGCATCAGCCGAAGTGGGGCAACCATAAGCACTGCACTATATTTGGGAATTGACAGAGTAAAAGCCACACGATTTTCATTCTTAATGGTTCTTATTCCAATATTTGGGGCATCGTTTTTAGAGGTAATGGAATTGGCAAGTGCTGCCGGGCCATCGGCCATTGCACCATCATCACTCCTTACAGGAGCCATGGCTGCATTTCTTTCAGGTCTGCTGGCATGCAGCTGGATGCTGAAAATTGTAAGGCGCGGAAAGTTGGCATACTTTTCAATTTATACTGCCATTGCCGGTATTTTGGCTATTTATTTCGGTTTGTTTTAATTTGTATCTGATTATTTCCAAAACCCTTTTTAAAGCATATGACAGAACATAATACGGTGGCTGAAGAATTTTTAAGCGGAAGGGTATTATTGATTGACAAACCTCTTGGATGGACTTCTTTTGATGTAGTAAAAAAAATAAAGGCATTATTGCGGCACCGGCTGAAGCTGAAGAAAATTAAGGTAGGGCATGCCGGAACCCTTGATCCGCTGGCAACAGGATTGTTAATCATTTGCACCGGGAAAAAAACACGCGAAATAGAAAATTACCAAAATAAAGAAAAAGAATATACCGGTACTTTTTTTCTGGGGGCATCAACCCCATCATCTGACCTTGAAACAGAACCTGATGAGTTTTTCCCGACAGATCATATTACAGAAACACTTGTTAATGAAGCCGCCCGTAATTTTACCGGCGAACTTGACCAGGTACCACCACTTTTTTCAGCAAAAAAGATTGATGGAGAACGGGCTTACTTTCATGCTCGTCGGGGAGATGCAACTGTTTTAAAATCCAACAAAATATTTATCCATGATTTTGAAATCAAGCAACTTGACCTGCCCGAGGTAAAGTTCAGGGTAGTTTGCAGTAAAGGTACATATATCAGGGCACTGGCAAGAGATTTCGGAAAAGAAGTGAGCTCCGGATCATACCTGAAAGAACTGCGAAGAACTAAAATTGGTGAATTTTCTGTGGAAGATGCATGGTCAATAGAGCAACTGGAAAACTATTTTAAAAAATTAGAGAACTGAATTTATTCAATAATTTGGTATTATCTTAAGCAAATACCCCTTAAAAAGGCTGTTTTTGTTTTTTTATATGAAAACTATTGACATGGGCCTTTTCATGTATTA
>SLOJ01000094.1 GCA_007132585.1 Bacteroidales bacterium
ACCACTTCAATGGGAAATTCTGCTACCTCTGCTACCCTCGAACCCGGATTACATGTTATGCAAGCCGTAAGAATTCCGTTTTCACGGGCATGCTGCAACCCGCCAACAACGTATGGAGTGGATCCTGATGCTGCAATACCGATTACAGAATCCAGAGAGTTGATGTTTCTGTCCTGTAATTCTTTCCAGGCCATATCCATATCATCCTCAGCATACTCAACAGCTTTACGCAGCGCCACATCACCTCCTGCAATCAACCCGATCACCAGGGTATCAGGCACTCCGAAAGTTGGGGGAAGTTCAGATGCATCAAGTACACCAAGCCTTCCGCTTGTACCTGCTCCAAGGTAAAATATCCTGCCACCCCGGCACATCCTGTCAAGAACAAGTTCTATTACCATCTTGATTTGCGGCAATGCATTTTTCACTGCCAGGTGAACCTTTCCATCCTCCTGATTGATCGATGCGATCAACTCCCCCACATCCATTTTCTCCAGGTTTTCAAACTCAGAAGGAGACTCGGTGATGCTTAATGTAAATTTATCTTGTTTGGATTCATCCATCAGATGGCAACTTTTTTAAAAACCAAAAGGTTTGGTGAAAGATTGACAAAACCGTTTTGAAAAAATATTCCGGGCTTACACTGCCCTAAAAAAAACAGAACCTTTTCCCGATATTCCGGTAACAGATTCTGTGGTTGACATAATAGTAATTTCTCTGATATTCACACCCGGCAATCTCGTCAGGCTTTCTTCTGGTGAAATGCCTGTACCATCATTGACCTTGAGATCACTGAGAGTTGAGAAATTACAGACGATAACTTTCATAACTTACATTTTGGAATTATTAACCCTCCAAACCCGTTATTCATCCTTTAAAAGTAGTGGCAAAATATCCTTAAATCAAATTAATTTGAGCAGAAAATAAATCATTCAAATATAAGATATCCTGCAATGCAAATGTAAAAAGAAAACCATAACATTAATAATTTTTTTTAAAAACCTTCATGTTTTTTTTTGAAAATGGAAAAGAGTTCCTACTTTTGAAAATCAAACCCCGACCATTGTCGAAGTAATGTTTTCTTTATGTGCCGCACAGGAATAATGAATTTCAGAGTATTAAGTCTCATTATATTGGGGTTTATTGTGTTTTTGATGTTTCCTGAAAAAGTATTGGCACAAACAACAGATCGACGCGAAGCCCGGCTGCAGCAAATCGCTGAAAGAAGACTTGATGATGTAAATGAACTTTTTAAACCATGGCAATACCTTGGAAAGGTTGGCATTGACAGTATAAAAGTTCAAAGACAAAACCAACTTATTACTTTTTATTTCAATCCAGCTACAACTCACATCCCGTTGCGCTATCCCTGGATTCTTCACAATGAAAACCTGATATATGAAATGCTCGGACGCAGATTCCAGGATTATGACCTGGAATTTATTGCCCGTGAAAAGTCATTGTTTGAATTTATTCCCAACTATTACCGCGATGGTTATATTGCGGCCGACAGCAACCGCATCAGGAAGCATATTTCCGAAATTCCTCTTACGAACAGGCTTTCGCAACCACATTTTGACAAAGGTCTTTCCGGAAATCATATCGCTTTGTGGCATAGCCACGGCTACTATTACAATGCTGCTTTAAACCGCTGGCAATGGCAAAGAGCAAGGTTGTTCGGTACGGTTGAAGATATTTTCCCCATGGAATACATAGTTAATTATATTGCTCCCATGCTTGAAAATGCCGGAGCCAATGTATTACTCCCACGCGAGAGAGATTTTCAAACCCATGAAATAATTGTGGATAATGATGGTTCATCAGGAAATTCTGAACTAATCATTCATGCAGGTTCCACACCCTGGCAAACTGCACCCGGTGGTTTTGCCCTGAAAGACACATTATTTGACGGTGAAAACCCTTTCAGTTTAGGAAGTCATCTTTCTGTTTCTGCCGGAGCAGGGGGATCATTGCAATATGTACCCGATTTTCCTGAAGATGGAGAATATGCAGTTTATGTTTCGTGGGCTAAAAATGCTGACAATACTGAAGATGTAAAATATCGTGTCAGTTATGCAGGTGGGAATGCTGAGTTTTCAGTAAACCAGAAAATGGGATACGGTACCTGGATTTACCTGGGGCATTTCTTCTTCCTTAAAGGTGTGGATCCTGAAGCAGGAAGTGTGGAACTGCTGACCGAATCAACAACAGAAGGAAACATTACTGCCGATGCGGTGCGCTTTGGGGGAGGGATGGGCAATGTGGCACGTCGTGCCCCGGAGGAAATTCTTCCCAACCGCCTTTCAGCTGCTGACAGGGGGTCACCATCTGGTAAAACTGAAGATAAATCCCAATCTCAACCTGTAAATAACTGGAAAATCAGCAACCGGCCACGTTTCATGAATGGATCACGATATTACCTGCAATATGCCGGCATGCCCGATTCGCTGGTATATACTCCCAACATGGGCAGGAATGACTACAACGATGATTTTATGTCGCGGGGCGAGTGGGTCAACTTCCTGATGGGCAACCCGCTGGGGCCAGAAAAGCAAAAAGAAAATCCCGGATTGGGAATACCCATTGATCTTGTACTGGCTTTTCACACTGATGCAGGCATTACCCGAGGCGACAGTGTAATAGGAACCCTGGCCATTTATTCTGCTCAGCGCGATGAGGGCATCTTTCCCGATGGCATATCCCGCCTGGCCAGCCGCGATCTAACCGATATCATCCAGGATCAGATCGTTTCGGATATACGGTCGTCATTTAAATCTGACTGGACACGTCGCGCCATTTGGGACAGGCAATATTCAGAAGCCTGGCGCCCCAATACACC
>SLOJ01000150.1 GCA_007132585.1 Bacteroidales bacterium
ACCTCATGATAGGACTGCGGGCCAATGCGTTAAGGAGGGTGCATTGGTTTTAAAATTCTGAAAAAAGATGCCAGGAATATACATCCACATACCCTTTTGCCGGCAGGCCTGCCATTACTGCAATTTTCACTTTTCCGTTTCGCAGAAAAGGAGACCGGAGTTTGTTCAGGCTCTGAAAAGGGAAATTGCCTTGCAAAAGGATTTTCTCAGAACCAACAACCACGAGAGAATTATCCTTGATACACTTTATTTTGGCGGAGGTACTCCTTCTTTATTGGAAACTTCAGAGCTTGATGAAATATTTTCAGAGCTTTTCAGGTTTTTTGAACTTGCCCCGGATGCCGAAGTTACACTTGAAGCCAATCCCGATGATCTGGCTTCTGAAAAACTGTCTGCCCTGCGAAATACCCCGGTAAACCGACTGAGTATCGGTATTCAAAGTTTCCATGAAGCGGATTTGAAGTATATGAATCGCTCCCACACTTCAGAGCAGGCAGTAAAAGTTTTAAATAATGCCCGAAAAGCCGGTTTTGAAAACATAACAGCCGACCTTATCTATGGTACTCCGGGTATGAATGATGCGCAATGGAAGGAAAATATCATGAAGTTGATTTTACATGATATCCCGCATATTTCAGCTTACAGCCTGACAGTGGAAAAGAAAACAGCCCTGGAAGTATTTATTAGAAAGGGAAAAGCAGCCCCGGTTGATGAAGAGCAATCGGCACGACAATTTGAAATATTATGTGAAATTATTTCTCAGCATGGCTATGAGCATTATGAGATTTCCAATTTCGGGAAGCCCGGCTTTTTTTCCAGACATAACCTGAGTTACTGGTCGGGGGTGCCCTACCTGGGACTTGGGCCCTCAGCACATAGTTACCGCGATGGTTTGCGCCGCTGGAATATTGCCAATACCTGTAACTATATCGAAAACCTGCAAAACGGCCAACTACCACCCTTTGACCAGGAACAACTTGACAAAGACCAGCAATACAATGAATATGTAATGACCGCCTTGCGAACCATGTGGGGTGTAGATAAAGAACTGGTTAAAAGCCGATTCGGAGATGATTATTTTGAAAAAATGATGCAGGCTGCCCGAAAATTTCTGAAGAATGGAAAAATGCTGGAAACCTCATCACACCTGATCATTTCAGCCGAAGGAAAGTTTCTGGCAGATGGAATCGCCGCTGAACTATTTGTTTAAAATATCCTGTAAAAAAACCGGGCTTCCTTTGAGAAAGAAGCCCGGCCAAACCAAAACACTATGAAGAGACAATTTACTATGAAGAGACTTTTACTTATCTTAGAATAATTCTTCTTCTACTTCCTTTTCAGGCTTGATGAAAGGTCTGATATCCAGCATCTCCTGCTGACCGTTTTCTTTTTGTGTAACTTTTTTGAAGATAACCTTAGTGTCGAATTCAAATGTTTCATTAAGGTTTTCAACTTTTACCTGGATTTCGTAAATTTTACCTTTGATATCTATCATTTTAAAGCTTTTTACTGTATTGCTGGCGTTGGCAAAATTTGCGCTTATCATCAGAATGGCTGCGAGGGTTAAAATTTTTGCTTTCATGACATTGAGTTTTTTATGTTTTTATATTTTGTTTACTTTGTGATTTCTGATTATATATTTACGAATCTTGTGCCAAAGTTTTCAAAAAACTTAATATCAATTAGTTGCAATCAATGATTTGGTAAAAACAAAAATAGTTGCTTGAAAAATTGTCCGTTAGCGGTTAAGAAGTGTTCGGTTGCGAACATATTGAATATTTATGAGCTCAAATTTCCCTGGTGTAGCACACTATTTCTCATTGCTAATATTTATCAATGACACTATACCTTTCTATAATAAGAGCTTATCATAACAATCTGCGTCACTTGTGCTGAGCTTGTCGAAGTATCAGGGTTCTATTCCATCCAGGTTCCACCCCTAATTTCAAAAAAAATCCGTACGTTTGCCCCGCATAATAACCCCATTATTTAATGATATTCCGCGGCATAGGCATAGCACCTGGTACATTGAAAACCATTTTCAGGGCATTCAAGTATCCCAATTACCGGCTGTACTATTATGGTCAGAGCATTTCGCTCGTAGGGACGTGGGTGCAGAATATCGCCATGGGCTGGTTGTTATACCGGCTTACCGGTTCGGCATTGCTTTTGGGAACGGTGGCTTTTGCCCAGCAGATCCCATCCCTGTTTATCATGCCATTCGCGGGGGTGCTTGCCGATCGTTTCAACCGGCGCAAAGTGATCATCATTTCGCAGGCTGCCGCTATGGCAGTAGCTTTTGTGCTGGCCTTTGTAGTGTTGCTTGATGTTGTAACGGTACCCATGATCATTACCCTTGCTGCTGTGAATGGGACTATCCTAGCTTTTGATACTCCTTTCCGAAATTCATTCGTACCCGATATGATCACCAACCGGGCCGATCTGGGCAATGCCATCGCACTCAATTCATCATTGTACAACCTGGCACGGTTCATTGGTCCACCCATTGGAGGTGTGCTTATTGCTTTGGTGGGAGAAGGCTGGTGCTTTTTTATCAATGGGGTAAGTTTTATAGCCGTATTGGTGTGTTTGTTTGCCATGAAGGTTAATAAGCAGAAGGCCAGAAAAGTAAAGGGCTCCATTCTGCGTGAGTTGAAAGAAGGAATATCTTATGCGCTGGGAGAGAAACCACTGCGTTATCTGTTAACTCTTGTAATGCTCAGCAGTTTTTTCGGACTTCCATTCCAGGCTTTGCTGCCCGTATTTGCAGCAGATGTTCTGCAGGGCGGTTCTGAGCTGCTTGGAGTATTAACCGGTGCACTGGGATTAGGAGCAC
>SLOJ01000254.1 GCA_007132585.1 Bacteroidales bacterium
AAAAATCCGAACAAAACCTTAGCAGATTTCAGCGAAGCTAAATCTTAAATCCAAAACTTTTTAACTTTTTAACTTTTTAACTTTTAAACCTTTAAACCTTTAAACCTTTAAACTTATAAACTAATCAACCCATCAACCTCATCCACCCATGCCACTGATAAAAACTCCCGAAAAACTCCAGCTGATGCTGAGAACGCTGCCGGACAAACCGGGAGTCTACCAGTTTTTTGACGAAAAGGAGAATATCATTTATATTGGGAAGGCCATTAGTTTGAAAAAGCGGGTAGCTTCCTATTTTAACCGTGATACATCGCAAAGCGGGCGTGTAATGGTTATGGTAAAACGGATACATGATATCCGGCATATCATTGTAGATTCTGAAATTGATGCCCTTTTGCTGGAGAATAATCTTATCAAAAAATACCAGCCGCGTTATAACATAATGCTTAAGGATGATAAAACCTTTCCCTGGATATGCATCAAAAATGAACCTTTTCCGCGAATATTTCCTACACGAAATGTAATCAGGGATGGCAGTATATACTTTGGGCCCTATGCTTCGGTAAAAATGATGCATACTTTGCTGGATCTTATTCGTCAGCTTTTCCATTACCGAACCTGCAGACTTAATCTTTCCGATGAAAATATTAAAGCCGGAAAATTCAAGGTTTGTCTTGAGTATCATTTGGGTAATTGTCTGGGGCCATGCGAAGGAAAACAGTCGGCAGAAGATTACCAGCAAACCATAGAGCAAATCAAAGAGATTCTCAAGGGGAATTTGAATACGGTTATTCAACAGTTGAAAAGTCTGATGAAGAAGTATGCTGATGAGTATTCCTATGAGAAAGCTCAGGTGGTAAAAGATAAGATTGATCTGTTGGAAAAATACCAGGCAAAATCCATGGTGGTAAACCCTGCAGTAAGCAATGTGGATGTATTTTCTGTAAAGTCAGATGAAGAGTTTGGTTATGTGAACTTTCTGAAAGTTGTTAATGGGGCCATAGTTCAATCGCATACCCTTGAATTGAAAAAAAGACTTGATGAAAGTGATGCACAGCTTCTGGAAATGGCAGTTACGGAAATTCGTCAGCGTTTTGAAACCGGAGCAAAGGAAGTAATTATACCCATTAAACCTCAAACCCGTTTACCTGATGTAAGATACACCATCCCGCAGCGAGGCGATAAAAAGAAACTTCTGGAGCTATCGGAACGCAACGCCAAATATTACCGGCTTGAAAAACTCCGCCAGAAAGAACTTGTCGATCCGCGAAGGCATACATTGCGAATACTGGAGAAAATGCAGAAAGACCTGGGATTACCCAAATTACCCGAACACATTGAGTGCTTCGACAACAGCAATACCCAGGGAAGTTATCCCGTAGCAGCCATGGTGGTTTTTCGTGATGCAAAACCATTCAGGAAAGAATATCGTCATTACAACATTAAAACCGTTGAAGGGCCCGATGATTTTGCCTCCATGACCGAAGTAGTTTACCGCCGCTACAAAAGACTGCTTGATGAAGAGCAGCCTTTGCCCCAACTGGTAATTGTTGACGGAGGAAAAGGACAACTCAGCTCGGCAGTTGCTGCACTGGAAAAACTGGGTTTGCGTGGCAAATTGCCGGTAATAGGCATTGCCAAGCGGCTGGAGGAGATCTACTTTCCGGGCGATAGTATCCCGGTGTATATTGATAAGAAATCGGAAACTCTGAAAATCGTTCAGCATATGCGTGATGAAGCACATCGCTTCGGTATTGCCCACCACAGAAACCGCCGGCAAAAGGGAAGTCTGAAATCGGAGCTAATGGATATCAAAGGTATCGGTGAAAAAACCGGAACACAATTGCTTCGAAAATTTAAATCGGTACAGGGTATAAAAAATGCCACAATGGATGAACTGGCGGCTGAAGTGGGTATGGCCCGGGCAAACATCTTAAAGGAGTATTTCGGAAGTGAAAACTAGAGATGCCTTCCCTGTAGTCTTCAAAGTTTGGTGCTACCAACTCAGGCGAAGGGATGGCATCCCTGATTAAAGTTAAGAGAGGGCATCCCTTGCAATTACATTTACATTGTTTTTAAAAATTTTCGTAGGTTTGTGTTTCTCAACGAACTTATGGTTAAAAAAAAGTAATTATGCTGAAGGTTAAAATATTCCCATTCAATCCCTTCCAGGTAAATACCTATGTTTTTTATGATGAAACGGGAGAATGTGCCATCATCGATGCTTCCTGCCATGAAAGTCATGAAAAATCACAACTGAAGGTCTTTTTAGAAGAAAAAGGGCTAAAGCCTGTTTTGCTTCTCAATACCCATTGTCATATTGATCACATACTGGGAAATAATTTTGTGGCTGATACCTGGAACATCAAACCGGTAATGCACAAAGACAGTATTCCCTTTCTTGAGAATGCGGTTGAATACGGGCAAACCTTTGGTTTTGATGTGGAAAAACCGGTTATGCCGGAAGAACTCATAGCTGACGGACAAATCATCCGGTTTGGAGACCAGGAATTGAAAGTACTTGAAACACCTGGTCATGCTGCAGGAAGTGTTTGCTTCTATCACGAGGACGAGAACTTTGTCATTGCCGGTGATGTGCTGTTTCATAATAGCATCGGCCGCACCGATCTGCCCACGGGCGATTTCGATACCCTGATTAACTCTATTAAGTCAAAGCTGATGGTTTTGCCCGATGATACCAAAGTATATTGCGGTCACGGGCCTGCAACTACTATCGGGAATGAGAGAAAGGGGAATCCGTTTTTATGAACGGAAAGCGGATAACAGAGACCGGAATTAGGAAAATCCGAAGCACTTATATCGAAGCACGAAAACGAAAAAAATCAAATATCCTTAATTTCTCACTTTCTTACTTTTGTACTTTCTTATTAACTTATTAACTCAACAACTCAATAACCCAACAAACATTACAACAAATCAAAAAAAACAATACAGATATGAATAAGATGCTGGAAAAATTAAGTCCACAGCCTGTTTGGCACTATTTTGAAGAAATATGCAAGATTCCGCGTCCTTCCAAAAAGGAATGGAAAATATTAAAGTATCTGACAGAATTTGCCAAAGAGCATGGACTGGAACACAAAAGTGATGAAATAGGGAACCTACTCATCAGCAAACCTGCTACAGCAGGTAATGAGAAGAAAAAGATTGTTATTCTTCAAAGCCATGTTGACATGGTTTGTGAAAAGAATTCCGACGTGGAACACGATTTTGACAAAGATCCTATTGTGCCACGTATTGATGGAGAATGGGTAAAGGGAACCGGAACTACCCTGGGTGCTGATGATGGTATTGGAGTGGCATTACAACTGGCTTTGCTTGCAGGGAAGGATATATCGCACGGACCACTCGAATGTTTATTTACTGTGGATGAAGAAACCGGACTTACCGGTGCTTTTGGCCTTGAGAAGGATTTTATGAAGGGAAAGATATTACTTAATCTTGATTCAGAAGATGATGGTGAGTTATTTATTGGTTGTGCCGGAGGCATTGATACTACGGCAACTTTTCATTATGAAAGAGTTAACAATGAAACTGATCATGTGGCTTATAAGATATCTGTAAGTGGCTTGAAAGGAGGACACTCGGGCGATGATATTAACAAGGGAAGGGGTAACGCCAACAAGATACTTACCCGTGTTTTATGGAACTTTGAACGGATGTTTGAGATGAGACTTGGCCAGATTGATGGCGGTAACCTGCGTAACGCAATTGCCCGCGAAGCTTTTGCCGTTGTTACAGTTCCAAAACGATTTCAGAAAGATATGGAACTGAAAGTAAAAGAATATGCCAGGGATATTGGCGAAGAACAAAAGATCAACGAACCTGACCTTAAGATCACCTGTCATGAAACAGCAATGCCCGAATGTTTGGTAGATTTTATTACACAAAATAAACTGCTTAATGCATTATATGGTTGCCCGCATGGTGTAATCGGCATGTCGCCTGATATACCTGATCTGGTTGAAACATCCACTAATCTGGCGTCAGTAAAGATGTCAACCAAAGAGATAATTGCAGCATCCAGCCAGCGCAGCTCTGCAGATACCTTAAAACGAGATATAGCCGATATGGTTAAAAGTGTTTTTCAGCTCGCCGGTGCAAAAGTAAAGCATGGCGATGGGTATCCGGGATGGACACCCAATATGAAATCGGAGATACTTTACATTACACGAACTGCATATGAAGATCTTTTCAAAGAAGAACCTAAGGTACTCGCTATACACGCAGGCCTTGAATGTGGGCTTTTTGGAGAGAAATACCCGGGAATGGACATGATTTCATACGGACCAACTATTAAAGGTGCTCATTCACCCGATGAACGCCTCCATATACCAACCGTAGAAAAATTCTGGAAACTTACCGTGGAAATACTGAAGAATATACCTGAGGAATAGTGTTATTTTGTGAAAGATAGTCTGAAATCTTTCCAAAACTGTGAAAAAACGACACAAGGCACTGCTGATAATTTTCAGTATTATATTTGGTATTCCCTTTATTCTCTGGCTTTCATGGTTGCTTACCACACCCAGACCCCTTTCCATTTTTATAATGGATAAGTCAAGTTATTCAGCCGAGAAGGCAAATACCCGTGCAGTAAACTGGGTGCTTAATCATTACCGTTTTGTGAAAACCAATGGGAAAAGGTATAACCCTGTTGAAGATTACTTTGGCTTCATACCGCAAAAGGATGGAAGTTATAATATAAACGATTTGCAGGGAAAGTCGGATTATGATATTGCCAGGCTTTCAGTAAATTATCATGCAGCTTATTTTACCGATAATTATGGCGTTTACTCTGATTCCTGGCCAGAAGAAAGACCCGGAGACTTTCCTGTTACAAAAATATACGGCGGTATACACCATGAGGATTTGTCGTTTCTGGAACACATGATTCAGCGAAATAAGCTGGTGATATCCGAATTCAGTTTCTTGGGGCCCGATGAACTAAAAGGTCAGGCTGAAAAAATTCTGGGTGTTGAATGGCAGGGCTGGAGAGGTAAATTCTTTCACACCTTCAATCCATCTGAGGAGAAAAGTGTTCCACCCTGGGTTCCTGTTCTTTATAAAAATCAAAACGGAAATCCCTGGCCGGTAGATCAGCAAGGAATCATTTTTGTAAACCAGGAAGAAAAACTTGTGGTGCTTGAATATCCTAAGCACTTACGTAAGCCTTATCCTGTTATTATGACTGAAAGGCCTCAACGCCGACAGTATGGTGTAAGTAACCGTATACCATATCCGGGTTGGTTTGATATTACATTACCGGCAAATGGAAAGCAGGAAGTTTTATCATGGTTTGATTTGGATCTTACTACCCAGGGACGTATCCTGCTTGAAAGCCATGGAATCCCAACCCGGTTTCCGGCAGTGATCTCGCAAAACCAGGAAGCCAATATGTATTATTTTTCTGGTGACTTCGGATATAGCCCAATAAGATATCGTTTTGTGAACTTTAAAGGCTCACGATATGCCGAACTTTTTCTTTCTGACCTGACTGATCCTACAGATAAGAACGGATTCTTTTATGCCTATTATCTTCCCTTAATGAAAAACATACTCAGAGATTACCATGATAATATTCTAAGTAATTAGCGAATGATTCAATTGAATAAAGGGTGAGAGAGATAACCTGATTAATTTTCAGCAAGTATTCCTTCTTTATCAATAAAACGCGGATAGGGTGAGCGGTTCACAATGTTTTGCAACTGACGATCAAGCCCGTTGATTGAAGCATTTGTATTGTTAAGAATAACAATAAGTGTTTGGTCAGGAAGACGCACGTATGAAGTTCTGAATCCTCTCCACCAGCCATGATGATAAGCTATGTTATCATTACCCTGCTTCTTTAGCCGGTATCCAAACCCATAATTTACAGCATATCCGCTTCGTAATCTTCCACGTTCAAATGCCATTTGAAGTGTTTCTTCTGAAAGGAGAAGATTCATATCCAGCGCATTATCCCACTTCAGAAGATCTTCGGTAGTAGAATAAATTCCTTTATCTCCGGTAATGCCATCTACATGATCAACAGGAATGATGCGGGTAAATCTTCCGCTGCGTTCATGTCCGGCTGCAACTCCACGGGTCTGGGCATGACTCATATTCATGTGCGACTCAAAAACAAAGGAGTTATGCATACCAAAAGGCTCAAAAACATTATTTTTCATGAATGCTGCAAATGTTTCGCCTGATACTTTTTCTACCAGCATAGCAAGGAAAGCATAGCCGGTATTGGAATAACTGAAACGACGGCCCGGAGTAAAATTCAAAGGAAGCGACTTTTGGATCATAAGATCAAGCATGTCATCAAAAGCTGGAAGTCGGTTTTCTCTCCAGTAATTATCAAACAGGTACATGTAGTTTTGCAGCCCCGATGTATGATTCAATAAATGTCGTATGGTAATATCTTCGTACGGAAAACCATTTATATGCTTTTGTACATCATCATCAAGGTCTATAAGGCCGCGCTCGTAAAGCATAAGAACGGCAATGGCTGTAAATTGCTTGCTTACGGAGGCGAGTTGGAAAGTATTATCGCTATCGCGAAATCCAATTTTTGCATTACGATGCGAATAACCCCTGCTTTTATTGTATACTTCTTTACCCTTATGCGCTACCATCACACTACCGTTAAATCCCCTTCTTTTAAGTGCATAATCAATTTCACGCTCCATATAATCAACATATTCAGGATTGAAGGAAACAACCGGTTTGTAAAGAAATGTAAAATCAGGCTCGTGTTTCCAGTCAGAATCATACTTATCGAGTGCCTGATGAAAATTCCCTGCGAAAAGTAAAAGCGGGAGAAAGAAAAAGTGGCGGATGGAAGTAAAAAACCGGGCGATATCTTGAAATAGTTCAGTCATATTTTGTCAGAATCTTATTAAATCTGTTTCTGTGTGCAGCAAAAGTAAGAATTATGAAGCAGTCATCTAAGAGTGTACCCGCAATGTTGAACAGTAGAAAATACCTGTATCAGTTCAGGGTTTTTACCTGGTTATTCTGTACTGAAACAAAAGGTCTTTTTATGGGCATAAATTCACCTTTGGGCGAAATATTTTACTATTTGCCTGTGTTTTTACAGTTTCCTTCTTTTTAAATAAAAGAAAGTATATTTAACAATATTTAACATATTAATTCAATTGGGCTTTTATTTATATGGTTTGTGAAAATATGAAGTACAGGTAATAATAATTTCACCAAAAGTTATACGACAACCCCAAAGTCCATATTGTATTGTACTGTCCACGGTTGTACCACACTTTACTACCTCCTGAATGGGGTCTGACGGGTGTAAGGGAGTTTGAGAAATTAAAGTGAACACTCACTCTTTCAGCCAGGGGGTAAGCAAATCCCAGTATGATGTTAAGCTCGGCCGGATTAAAATCTTCTACTTCCGACGCAGGAACATTGGCGTCGAACATTTGCTCTCTGTATCCTACTACAACAGATCCGGAAAGACCGGCATGAAGGATCAGATCTTCCAGTACGGGCGATTGTGAGTATCGCGAAATATCAATCATTGCAATTAAAGGTACTTCAACATACTGCAAATGAAAAGTATATTCAAGGAAATCATTTCTTTCATTAGGTACAGATCGGCTGCCTTTGGTTATATACATTATTTCCAGTTTCATGTTTACTATTTCGGCAACCGGTGTGTAAGTGAAAGCAGATGCATACCAACCCAGCTTATTGGGACCGCCAAGGTTATCTCCGGATACTTCAGATGCAACAATTCCTGCTCTCAGACCTCCCGAAAACCTTTGGGCATGTGCACTTTGTGTAACAACAATGAAAAGAATAAAAAGTATAATTTTCAGAGTACATATTCTCATATTTCAGAGTATTGATTATTATTTCAAATCTAAGGAAAATATTTATAACTCATGAAATATTGATGTTTAATTTTGGTTAAACCTTTTTCAGCATTGTTAATATCCTGTAAAGCATAATGATACTGATGTTAATGAAACCCTTTCTCCGAAAAACACGTAGAAACAAACAATTATTCGTTATTTTTCCATAAATTAGCACTGTTGTTTGCATAAATAATATGACTTTTTGTAGTTGCGCTAAGAAGACTAGTCGATGATTGATAATCTGGAAGAATTTATCTCCCGCACTTGGGCAGATGAAAACAAAATCTATCAACAGATTCTTGAAGATGCAGCCATCATCATTGTTTTTGACGATGAAGGCCGGGTGCATTATGCAAACAATAAATACTATGAAATTTCGGGTTTTGAAAGAGATGATCTTACGGGTAGAAGTTTGCAAAGCCTGTTATCAGAAGAAAAACCACAGGAGTTTTTTACAAACCTTAAAGAACATATACAGCGAAATGGTGTATGGTCGGGTAAGATGTTTTGCTCGAAAAAAGATAAAAGTTCCTTTTGGTATGATGCACGTATTTATGCGGTAAGAAATAATGATGTTAATTCCCGGATGTTTATATCAATTGGTAGCGATATTACTTCATTAAAAAATGCCTTACAAGTAAAAGATCAGTTTCTTGCCAATATCAGTCATGAATTTCGCACTCCGTTACACACCGTTTACAGCCTTGGAAACCTTATGGCAGAAACATCCTTAACCAAAGAACAAAACGATTATATTGAAAATATTCTTAATGCCACAGGAATACTTATGCAAATGGTTGAAGATCTGCTCGACCTGAATAAGATAGAAACGGGTCAGGTACGTATTGAGTCCAGGATATTCAACCCACAGGTACTTATTCAGTCACTTGCGCGGATGTTTTCGGAAAGAACAAGGCAGAAACAGATCGATTTCTTTCTGGAATATGATGCCTCATTACCTGAGTTTGTTGAGGGAGACCCATACCGACTAAAGCAGATTCTTATTCATTTGCTCGATAATGCAATAAAATATACAACCCTGGGGTCAATCAGGCTAAGTTGCCGGCCGGCACGATTGCAAAACGGTCGAACCGGCTTTGAATTCGTGGTCGAAGATACCGGCATAGGTATTCCCCCTGAAAGCCTTAGCCTTATTCAGGAGAAATTTCAACAGGTACGCACCGATGATATGCGTAAGTTTGGAGGTCCTGGAATTGGGCTTTCCATCGTCAAACAACTCATAGAACTGCATAAGGGTAGTTTTCACATTGACAGCACCGAAGAAAAGGGAACCCTTGTGGTATTTACAATACCTTATGAAGAGGCAAAACACGAAGGCCAACATGAAAGCCTGCCGGTAGATGAAATACCCGCAAGGTATGCTGTTTCTCAATCTGCCAACGGGAAGCCAATTAAAGTACTCATTGCTGAAGATGCTGATATCAACCAACTTGTAATTAAAAAGCATATGCAGAAACTGGGCTTTTCGGCCGATTTTGCTGATAACGGAAAAATAGCCCTGGAAAAATTAAAGAATAAAGAATATGACATAGTGCTAATGGACCTGCAAATGCCCGTGATGGATGGCTACGAAACCATCAAAACCATTCGAAAGGAATTTTCCGGACCTTTAAAAAATATTCCCATTATTGCCATTACTGCCAGCGTATTGTCTGAAGCATCTCAGAAATGTCTTGAAGCCGGAGCAGATGATTACATTCCCAAACCTTATGATGTGGCCGAACTGAAGACCAAGATGGAAAAGTGGGTGGTTAAAAATGATAAACAATCCCAATCTAATTCAATACAATCTACTATGCAAGAAACTTATCAATCTCAAAATGAAAAATCCCTGATTGATCTGGAATACCTAGAACAACTCAGTGAGGGAGATAATGATTTTACCATAAGCATGTTGTCTTACTTTATTGATAATGCTCCCGGAGTTATATCAGAAATGAAGCAATACTACCAGGAGAAAGACTTCAAGGCCCTTCGGAATGTAGCACATAAGTTTAAACCCCAGCTTACCTTTATGGGGATCAAATCCATTTTTCAGGATGTGGAGAATATTGAACAATATGCGGGCAACGCAACCAATACTGAAGCCATTCCGGGGCTTATTGAGCGAACAGAAGAGGTGTGCATGAAAGCGATGGTTGAAATCAAAGCTGAACTGGAAAAAATGCTATAAAAAATCCGGGCACGAACTGAAGTCGTACCCGGAAATCCTTTAATCTGAATTACAGTCTTTTTTATTGCTCAAGTGCTGCCAGCAACTCCTGATCGACGGTTTCACCGGAAGGACGGCTTGGATTGTTATCGTGGATGACACCCTCACGGTCAATGATAAAGAAAGAAGGCACTCCGCGCACATTATAAGCATCTGCGATTTCATGACGCATACCCTGCACTCTCAGGTGTACTCCCTCTATTTCTCGTTCTTCTACCGTATTGCGCCAGGCCTGTTCATCTTCGTCTACCGAGATATACAGAAAAACCAGGTCATCCTCATCGTCAAAGCGGTTTTTAAGTTCTTTGGCAAAAGGAACTTCGCGCATGCAAGGGCCGCACCAGCTGGCCCAGAAGTCAAGATATACCACTTTGCCGCGGAAATCGCTCAATGAAACATCTTCACCATTGATATCGGTAAGTGTAAATTCAGGAGCTTCGGTACCGGGCTTAACACGCAATGCGTTGTTGTAAGAATTGGTAAGGATTTCGTTATAATCTTCGTAAGGGTTTTCGGCGGTAAACGATTCAAAAGCTACTTCTGCTTCTTCAAAATCCCCAAAGTTCAACATGTAGTTTATGGAGTGTGCTTTGGCAAATGCCTCAGCTTTTCCGCTGAAATATTCATCAGCAATCCACATATTGGTTTCGGCGTAGTCCATCCCTTCAGGAATCAGTTCCTCATGGTTCATGCGGAAATACTGCAGATATTCATTTACAAAACTTGCGGCATACGGCACATTTAGCTGCTCATCGGAAATATTTGTGGCATCTACAAGGAAATCATAATAACCTTCCGGCATTTCCGGCAATTCTTCAAGTTGGTTGAAGTGCCTGTAATACAAAGGATAATTCATTTTGCCACTGTATAACTGGTAAATGATATCGGTTTGAAAATACTGGCGGAAGTTTGTTGTAACCGGGTTTTCTTCCATAAATTCATACATATGGGCGGCAAAATCGTCTTCCATTTGAATGGTAAAAGCTAAAAACTCTTCAGGAGATGCACTCTGGAATTTCCC
>SLOJ01000162.1 GCA_007132585.1 Bacteroidales bacterium
AAGATCAGGGTCCTGCAGACAATGACCCGTCTGCAGAACCAGCTGATTAAAAAGTGCTACAATCTCAATCTTAATCCCAGCAGAAAATGTCGCCCGGCCTGCGGGAAGTAGCCATCTTCAATGGCAGTTAAACCATTATCTCCCACAATGCCCTTATATATCCAGGCGTTGGTAATATACTCAACATCCAGAATATTGTTGATCAAAAAAGAAACTTCCAGTTCCCTGAAAATAGAATTCTCAAATGTATAAGCAAGTTTCAGGTCATTTACAAAATAAGCATCGAGCATCCGGTCGCTGCTCATGGTATTATCAATATATTGCTTACCCACGTATTTTGACATAATTGCAAATGACGCACCACTTATGGGTGTAATATCTATACGGCTCGCTCCTACTACCGAAGGGGAAAAAGCAATATCGGTATCTGTATAGGTTTGAACATGTACACCTGTCCAGTTCCAGTTTTCATCATATTGATCAGAATATTCTGTAAACTCAGGTATCTTATTCCGGCTCAGGGTAATATTTCCTGACCAACTGAACATAGAGTTGAAACGATAAGCACTTTCCAGTTCAATACCCATGCGGTAGCTGTTCTCTATATTTGTTCGTGTAAAACCGCCTACATCATTGATCTCACCGGTAAGAATCAGTTGATCCCTGTAATCCATAAGATAATAATTCAATCCAAGTTTCAGATTCCCTGCCGTGTATTTATACCCCACTTCCACGTTTCGCAGGGTTTCATGTCGTGGTCTTGAATCGGGCGATGATTCGGTAAAATCTCGACGTACAGGTTCGCGATTGCTCATGCCGAGAAAGGTGTATACATTATGTTTTGAGCTGATTTCATAAACAAAACCTGCCTTGGGATTAAAAAAATCAAATCTGGCAGTTTGCTCTAACGGTACAATTTCATTTTCCACCATTCCCAGGCCAACGAAGTCATAAATTATATTCCGGTATTGCATATCACCAAAGGCAAATAAACCCGGTAAGATCTCATAGTTGAGTTTTATAAAACTGTTAAAATCGGATTTTTGTGCATTATTATCGTAGTACCTGTAATCTTTATCAATATCCTGAGCCAGACGGGCCCAGATGATCTTTCCGAAATGGTCGCCGTCATACATATTATATCCACCGCCGATTATGGAATTCAATCTGCCTGAACCCTTATAATTCGCCGACCATGTTAACCCGTAAAAATGATTATCGAGCCAGCGTTGTCTTATAAGATCGGTGCGCGAAAACTCTGTATCATCAATTACTACATTGGGGAGCCCGTATCTTGAAAAGCGGTCATTTTCGCGGTATTGTTCATAATATCCTCTCCCATAAGTGTAATGGAATGAAGTATTGCCTACCCAGTCACCATTAATTCTCCGGGTTATGTGCAACTGGTAATGGTCCTGCTGGTAATTATCCGTTTCATTATCATAAAACTGCATATTCCCGTCCTGATCAAAATACATTCCTGAAGGGTTAAAGGTTCTGTTTGTTTCAAGCATATCAGAAGGAACCCCATTCCAGGCCTGGTAGGTTTGCTCTTTTCCGCTGAATGTAATGGCTTGTATTACCGTGTTTTTCCCATAATAGCCCCCTGAGAAATAAAATGACTTCAGATCTGAGAAAGATCTGTCGATGTAGCCATCAGAATTAATTCGTGACAATCTGCCATCAAAAGCCCAACGGTTCGCCATTAAGCCGGTACCAAAGTTCGCCGTATTACGCAATGTATTAAACGAACCGCCGCTGTTAAAAATTTCTGCATAAGGATCGCGGTTTAGCCCGGTAGTATTCAGGCTTATGGTTGCGCCAAACGAGGCAGCGCCCTGTGTACTGGTACCTACTCCTCTCTGTATCTGTATATTTTCAGTTGATGATGCAATATCAGGCATATTTACCCACCATACTCCATGCGATTCGGCGTCATTAACAGGAACACCGTTTAAAGTAACATTGATACGGCTGTTATCGCTACCCCTGATATTCATCCATGTATAGCCCACCCCTGCGCCGGCATCGGAGCTGGTAATCAGGCTGGGTGTAAGATTGAGCAGAACGGGAATATCCTGCCCCAGGTTACGGCTCGTGATCTCTTCTCTGTTTACATTGGTATAGGTTGATGGGGTGCGTCTATCGGCACGGGTGGCGCTTACAATAACTTCCTGTGAAAGGATTGCCGATGGTTCAAGAAATATTTCAATAACAGTTGCATCATCAACCTCCACTTCTTCTTTGTGGGTTTGATAACCTACGTATGAAACCCTGATGGTGTAGGTTCCTTTATTCAAACTTTCAAAAATAAAACCACCATCGCCTCCCGTATGAACACCACGGAAGGAACCTTCAATTACCACATTTGCCCCGGGCAGGGGACTTTTGTCTGCTGAATCTTTCACAGTTCCGCTCAGCGAAAACTGTGCAAAAACGGGTACGGCAATAAATACCATTACCAGCAATGCTGAAACTCTTTTCATTTTTTATAGATTTTATTGGGTTTAACCTTTGGAGACTAATAGGGGAAACTGCCTCCTTTAGCTTTTCCCTTTCCCTTCGCCGGCATTACCCGGATCAGGTTCAATGGGTTTGATCTCAGCCCGATTTTTTTGGGCACCCCTATTCGGTATTTCATCTGGATATAATTAAATTAAGTTATTGGCCAGATGGAACTTACATGAATGACCTTATCCATTCTCTTTTTTTTGAGCGCGGTGCTCATGTAAGTTTCATCACAAATATAGTCCTTTTTTAAGAAACGCAAAAGAAACGATTGCCCTGATTTCTGCTTTTATTGAATCAACTCTATTATTTCATTAATTTTGCGGATAACAATCATTTCATATACAAAACAAGCAGCTGACCAAAGCCCGAACCATTTCAAACATGTAAGATTATGAAGATACTGATCATCAACGGCCCAAACCTTAATTTACTGGGCACCAGAGAAAAATCTGTTTATGGCAATACCTTTTTTGAAGACTATTTCAAAAAGCTGAAAGAATCATATAAATCCGTTGAGCTGGAATACTTCCAGAGCAATGTGGAAGGCGAGATCATTAACAAGTTGCATGAAACCGGTTTTTCCTATGATGGCATTATCTTAAATGCCGGGGGTTATACCCATACATCTGTAGCCATTGCAGATGCAGTACTTGCCATAAACACACCGGTGGTTGAAGTGCACATTACCAATATTTTTGCCCGCGAAGAATTCAGGCACACATCATTGATTGCACCTGCATGCAAAGGAAGTATAGCAGGATTTGGACTTCTGGGTTATAAACTGGGAATTGAAAGTTTACTCATGAAGGAATAGAATAATTCCTGCATTAAATTATTAACCGAACCAACTACCGGAAATAAAAATAAAGATTTCACAAAGTTTGAAAATGCCTGCTTTGCAGATCAGAAAAGCACTTTGTTCTTTTTATAAAAAATTTCCACACAATACTTTTCTTATATATCGGTAATACCTCTTTGTATTCCAGTATTTTACCCCGATTTCGTGTTTTTCTGAGGTTTTTCAGAACCGACAACCCGGCCCTGTAAACTGCCACTGAATCCTTTACCTGCCCTTTGAGCATAAACTGAAAGGCTGCTACCTGATCAAGAATAATTCTTTTCAGCATAAGGGGATAAAACTTTGATGCCGGCAGGTTTTTTGCCAGCAAAAGCATATTGTTTCTGAAGTTAAGATAGGTTTTCCTCGGGTTATTTTTCGGAAGGGTTCCTCCACCCACATGATATACCTTTGAAGCAGGAATGCACATGATCTTTTTCCCGGTTCTTTTCAGTCGCCAGCAAAGATCAATTTCTTCCATATGGGCAAAAAAACTATCATCGAGCGCACCGGCCCGGTAGAAATCGGCAGCCCTCACCATCATACATGCACCTGTGGCCCAGAAAACTTCAGCAGGATCATCATATTGTTCCTTGTCCTCTTCAAGATGATTAAATATCCTGCCGCGGCAAAAAGGATAACCCAGGTAATCAATAAACCCTCCGGCAGCACCGGCATATTCGAAGCATTCAGGCTTATAATAAGAAAGGATTTTGGGCTGACAGGCAGCAACATCATTACGGGCATCCATTTGCTCCACCATGGGTTCTATCCAGCCCGGGCTTACCTCAATATCTGAATTTAATAATAAATAGTATTCAGCTTCGATTTCTTTAAGAGCACGGTTGTAACCACCGGTGTACCCGAAATTTTTACCTAATTGGATCCGTTCAACTTCGGGAAATTGCTTTTGGAGAAATTCCAGGGAACCATCAACAGAACCATTGTCAGCAACAAATACTTTTGCCCAGGCTGGATTATTATTTATAACTGAAGGCAGAAACTTTTCCAGAAATTTTTTCCCGTTCCAGTTTAAGATCACTACGGCAAGTTTCAGTTTCGTCATTCCTTTTAACCTTCCTGTGGCTCCTCCGATTTTTTTAAGTTGATAAAATCAGTTTGTGTAACGATTTGCAACAATATACATTCGTTTTCCCTTTGGTCGCTGAATCGCGGTTTCAAAGTTAAACAAATAGCTTTATACTCATTGATAGAAATGGGAAAAATCCGGAAAGTTTTAACGATCAACAGTGATTATAAATTCATGCGATTACTTCAAAGGATTATTTTATCCTGCAAAAAAATAGCCATAACTTCTTGTTTTCATGACACTTAATTATAAAGCAAAAAATTATGTCATGCCCCGGGAATTTTTCCTTGCCGGAAAATATTTTTTTTGTACTTTTGCCCCCGGAGAGATGGCAGAGTGGTCGATTGCGGCGGTCTTGAAAACCGTTGAGGGTAACACCTCCGGGGGTTCGAATCCCTCTCTCTCCGCAAGGAGAAAAAATGCCAGGCAATCCTGGCATTTTTTATTTCTTCACATCGCAACAGCCAAAACCCAGGTGGTTTAATTCACCAAAACCTCCATACATTCCAATCTTCATTAATTCCAGCGGAGCCTTCAGTATAAAATTAAAATGATAACCCTTTACGGACTTCTGATGTGGTGAGTCTGTCTTAACCTTCACAATTTTTGCTTTGGGTTTTCCGATAAGTTTAAACTCCAATGCCTGAAGATCAGGCAGGCCTTTGCCTGGGTTTCCCGACATAAATTTAACCAGGGTGGCATACTTAAACATCAGGCTTTTAAAAAATGCCTTATCGAATCCCTTTTCATCGGGAGATAGGAAAACACCATTGTTTTTTGAACCGTCTGAAATCAACACCGGCGATAACGTTTTAATTTCCAGGCTTTCAGTATCCGAAGAAATCGGATCAGGAAGTTTCTTTACCTGCTCAACCCTGAACAAAACTTTGCCTTTATTATCACCTATTTTAAATTCCTTATCTTCAAAAATATCTGTGATATATTGCTCTATTTCCGGATCAGCATAAAAAGAAATAATCATATTTGCCTTATCCTGTTCTACCAGCAAACGATCACCCTCATACTTGTGGGCACCAAAAAGTACATCAGAAAAAGTATAAAGGGTGTATTCGCCATTTGAGTCAGAATACCCTTTGGTTTGAAGCCATTTTGTAAAAGCGGAGCTTTCAAAGTGTAACATTTTATACACCCATGCAGAAAATTCATTCTGATAATTCACGGGCAAATAAAAAGGCGAATCGCCGATAAGGCGAAAATCAATTTTAAAACGCATAATAGTATATGGGTATTTTAGTTAAGAATTTACCAAAACAAAGCAGGTCTTTTTGAATAAAAGCCGGTAATATCAACCGGTTAGGGGAGAAAATAAATTGGTATGAGAGTTGCCTGAATGGAGGAATCATCTCAATGTATTGTTAAAATGCCGCAAATAACAGCAATAATCAGTTTATTGTTTTAAACCCGATATTTAACATCTAAAAATACACAATAAACTATGAAATTAAAAGGAATTTCTCAAATTATTGCTGGTGGGAGATAAAAAAAGCCATCCGGAAATTCCGGATGGCCTTATATAAATTTCAAAGATGGATTATCTTACGAGCTCCTGGAATTCAGCTACGTTGAAGTAACGAATGAATTCGCGGTCTTTGCTGGCTTCTTCTTTATAAGCCGGATCAAGTTGTACAGCTCTTCCGAGATTTTGGAAAACCATGGTATTATTCTCTCTGCGCGCTCCAATGATAGCTTTCAGATAAGCTACTTCAGCACTTTCGGGTGCACAGTCGAGATTGGTCATAGCAGCAGATTCATTTCCTGCCAGCAAGTGAGCCAGTGCGATATTATGTGTACATGTGCGACCTGCAAAAGAAGTAAGAGCAGCCTGGTAGTCACCTTTCAGGATCATCAGGGTACCGATATTGTAGTTTACTCTCATTCCCTGAGCCTGAGCAGCTTCAAAGTATGATTGTGCAGTTTCAATATCGTGTTCCCATGCAGCAATAACACCCAGGTTATTCAACACACAACCTGCGTTTGGGGCAAGCTGATTGGCTTTTTCCAATTCTTTGGCAGCTTCTTCTGCATTTTCCATTTTCAGGTATACATAAGCGGCATTGTTGAAGCCTCTGAAATCTTGTGGGAAAAGCCTTTGAGCAGACTTATAAATAGTAAGTTGGGTTTGAAGATCGTCGGTAAGCGTTGCAGCATACAACAATTCTTTTACATCAAGCTTTGAGGGATCCTGAGTTGAAAGTCTTGCAATCTCTTCATCAGTTTTCTTGGGTTCAAAAAGAGTAACAACGATTTCGCCACGACGAAGGGGCTCAAGGAGTTCTTCAATCTCAGCATAAATAACTGTCATATCCTTAATTCTTCTTTCCCTTTCTGCGGGGCTGAGCTGAGAATTAATCACATTTGCAATGGCTTGCTTGTCGCGAATGTCGGAAGCATTCAAAACTTCCATAAATCCTTCAAAATCTTCACCTTTAGCAGTAACATCTAATTCGGGTCTTTCCATTTCTTCGCCCAGTTCTCTTTGGATTCTGCTGAAAAGATCATTCACATATTTTTCAGTAGTTGCCGCTCTGTTTTCAGAAAGTCTTTCATTGAAAGCAACTTCACCTTCCGGAGAAGCCCATGCATTTACTTCAATTGAGTGAATCTCCCATTGTCTCATAAGAAATTCCTTCAGATCTTCAATTTTTTGCTGGTTCTCTTCGGCGCGATTCAGAGGCAATCTCCAGTTGAGATTGTGTCTCATGTATGCATAATAGATATCAGCACTTTTACTAACCGTAGTAACTTTTTCGTATCCATGGGGAGCGATTGCCAGATCATGGTCCTTAGCAACTCTTTGAGATGTGTTTATTACACCATCAGCAACTTTTCTATCGGGTAGATTTACAAAATCATCTTCCCTGCCTTCGCGGTAAACGCGTGCACGAACAAAGAGTTCCGATTCTGTCATGTCTTCTTCAAAAGCAACATTATCGGCCATGGAGAAACTGGTTGGTGCTCCGCGGTTAACCAAAGTACCCTGACCAGATGTTCGGTCGCCTCTGAGAATAATTGTTCCCATTTCTTTTTCACCACCTTCATATTTCAATACAGGTGTAAGTTCGAGCTTTGCACGGCGATGGAAATACTTATCGCTAACTTGCCCGTTTACATTTACTGCCACTTCGCCTCCGTGGTTCTCAAGGGGATTAACTTCTGTAGTATAAGTAATACTATCGCCGTAGTCCCTGATCATTTTGTTCAGGCCACAACTGCTGAATAAAACTGCGGAAACAAGCAGTACTCCTAAAAATTTTGCGTTGACGTTCTTCATAGTTTTTAATTTATAAATTAAATTGTTTTGGGGTTTTCTTTTTTAACTGTTAAACTGCTATTTTACTTATTAGTTACACAAATATATAAAAAATTATAAGCTTATGAATCAAATAAACCCTTTTGTTTAATTGTTAAAACCAATTTATATCAATCAGTTATTTACAAAACACCTGCAAAGTAACGAAAAATATAATTATGCAATCAGGAAAATTAGTATTTTATAGAGACTTTTGCTGTTTTTTTTTGAACATCAACATCAAAAGCATAATATATCTTACATTTTAAACCCAAAGAAAATTTATTTTTATAACTTTTTATGTGCATTTTTCAAAGGAAAAGCGGGTTGTTTCTCCGAAAAGATTTTATAAAAATATTTTGCCAAAAATAAAATTAGACTTACATATGCACTCCTTTTTAGGCAAGGCCCGTTCGTCTAGGGGTTAGGACGCCAGGTTTTCATCCTGGTAGCAGGGGTTCGATTCCCCTACGGGCTACAGTAAAGTAAAAATAAGAAATCAGAAAAGAAAGAAAAAGCATTATGGCAAACAATAAATCTGCAAAAAAAAGAATCAGATCCAGCAATACCAAAAGGCTGCGTAACCGCTTTTATGCCAAAACCACGCGCAATGCTGTAAAAAAGCTCAGAAATACAACTGATAAAACCGAAGCGACTGAAAAGCTTCCCAAAGTAGTTGCTTTGCTGGATAAACTTGCTAAGAAATCAGTTATTCATAAGAATAAGGCATCAAACCTTAAGTCGAAACTGACAAAGCACGTTAACAAGCTTTCATAAAAGAAATTCTGCGGAATTCTCTGCTAAATTACCCGGCCCGTTCGTCTAGGGGTTAGGACGCCAGGTTTTCATCCTGGTAGCAGGGGTTCGATTCCCCTACGGGCTACAAAAAGACTTTTGCTCATGCAGAAGTCTTTTTTTTTATCCCCGAAATCCGTAAATTAGCTTAAACGACAATTTTTATGAATAAAAACATTGATTTAAGCGAAAAACCGTTGTCAAAAGGGATAAAATCGTGGGCCGAAGATGACCGCCCGCGTGAAAAACTCCTTGCCAAAGGTCCGCTGGCATTAAGCGACGGGGAACTTCTCGCCATCCTGATTGGCTCGGGTACAAGAGAACTATCGGCAGTTGACCTGGCAAGGAATATTCTCTCCTCAGTAAATAACAGCATTTCAGAACTTTCAAGGTTGAGTATAAAGGAACTGACGCGATTTAAAGGCATCGGGGAAGCCAAAGCCATAAATATAGTCGCTGCTTTGGAAATAGGACGCAGAAGGAGGCTGAAAGACAGCCTGCAAAAAAGAAAGATCGTATCAAGCAGAGATGCCTTTGAGATCATGCACCCCCTGTTGAGTGACAACAATTACGAAGAATTCTGGATCATAACACTGAATCGCGGCAATGTTGTAAACAAAACCTTAAGAATCAGCGAAGGCAGTCTTGCCGGAACAGTAGCCGATCCCAAAAAAATATTCAAACTGGCACTGGAAGATAATGCGGCATCGGTAATTCTTTGCCACAATCACCCCAGCGGAAACCTTACTCCCAGCAAAAAGGACAGCGAAATAACGCAAAAGTGCAAAAGTGCCGGACTGTTTCTTGATCTGCCCGTTCTGGATCATATCATAATCGGGGCCGATAACTATTTTAGCTTTGCCGATGAGGGATTACTCTGAAAATATGTTTTATCTTTATCATGCCCAAAGCCAAAAACAATATGGTTCTGATATACACCCCTAGAATTACCAGCCGGATCCAGTACATCGTAAAGTTTTTAATTGGGGAAATTTGTGGCTTTGATTATGCCGTAACATCCTCCTCCGATGAATTTGTAAACTTCAAAGGCGCACGGATCAACTATTCCGAAAAAGATATTCCGGGAGATTATATCAGGATTTGCCCATCAGGGTTTTTAACTGAAAAAGGAGTACGTGATTTCACCCCTGTTATAAAAAAAAATGATCCATACCCGCTTCTGTTTCCCAACAGCAAGAAAAATTGTGACCTGGGTTATGATCTGTTTTCTTCTGCCTTTTATCTGGTAAGCAGATATGAAGAGTATTTGCCCTATCTTGAGGATCGTTACGAAAGGTTTGAAGCAGATCAGAGTTTTGCTTACCAAAACGGCTTTCTTGAAATACCCCTTATAGATCTGCAAACCCTTGATCTGAAAAAAAAGCTTATAGAAAAATTCAATGTCACCGAAAATACGCATCGCCGGTTTACTTTTATCCCTACCTATGATATAGACATGGCCTATGCCTACAAAGGCAGGGAAGTTACAAGAAACACACTTGCTATTGCCAAAGACTTACTGACATTTAATTTCAATAACCTGAAAAACCGTATCAGAGTACTAACCGGAAATATGCCCGATCCTTACGATACATATGAATTCCAGCTGGAACTTCAGAAAAAATACAAATTAAAACCGGTATATTTTTTCCTTTCAGCCCGGTTTGGCCACAGAGATAAAAATATTTCGGTGTACTCAAAGCACTTTTTTTACCTGGTAAAAATGTTGGGCGATTATGCAGAAACGGGCATTCATCCCTCCTTTGCATCGCACTTCAAAAAAGAAAGATTACTGGAAGAGATCAAAATCCTGGCCAACATATTAAACAGCACTATCGAAAAGAGTCGGCAACATTACCTGAAAATTGAATTTCCCACTACTTATACCAACCTGATAAAATACAATATTTTCAATGATTATTCCATGGGTTTTGCCTCCCATACAGGTTTCAGAGCAGGAACCAGCCACCCCTTTCAATTTTACAACCTGCATGAAGAAAATGAAACACGCCTGAAGATCTACCCGATTACACTTATGGATTCTACCCTGAAAGATTATATGAAACTGGATTCTGAACAGGCAGTGCGGAAAATAAAAAACCTGATCGACATTGTTTACCAGGCGCAGGGGATGTTTATCAGTCTTTTCCATAATGACGCTTTGAGCAATACAGGGGCGTGGGAAGGATGGAAAGATGTGTATATCGAGCTGGTAAAATATGCATCGCAAAAGGCTAAGCAAAACTGATAAACCAAAACTAACACCATATGATCCGATATATACAACACAACTCCATTGATTTTGATAAGTGGGATGAGTGCATCGACCGAAGCCTTAACGGGATTATTTATCCCTATTCATGGTATCTCGGACAAGTTGCCCCGGGCTGGGATGCATTGGTTATGGGCGATTATGATGCCGTTATGCCAGTTACTTACCGGAAAAAGGCCGGGATTTTTTATATATTTCAACCCTTTTTTGTGCAACAACTGGGTGTGTTCTCTTCGCAACCGGTGAGCCCGGAACTGTTAAAGAAGTTTCTGGAACATATCCCCAAAAAATTCAAATTTGCAGACTATAATCT
>SLOJ01000069.1 GCA_007132585.1 Bacteroidales bacterium
CTTGCCGCTGTAGATGCTTTGTTAAATGCAAAAAGCAATGTATTGGGCATGGTAGCTATTTTCACTTATGGATTGGAACAGGCAGATAAAAATATGAAACTGGCCAAATGCAATCTAAACACTCTTACCAACTATGATACACTTCTGAAACAAGCCATAAATGAAGGCTTTCTGCATCATAGTAATAAAAATACCCTGGAAATGTGGCGGGAAAATCCCACAGAATGGGGGCAGAATTTTCAATAAATATTTATTAATTATATGTATTGTAATGACAGAATTTGTAAGTGACAGAGTTGATATAAATGCACCATCAGGCAAAGTATTTGATTTTTTGAGTGATTTTACAAATTTTGAACATCTGATGCCTGAGCAAATAAAGAACTGGAAGGCTGACAAAGATTCCTGTTCCTTTACTATAGAAGGAATGGCAGATTTATCTATGCGAATAGCATCAAAAACCCCCAATAAGAATATACATATTGTTGCAGAAGGTAAAAATCCGCTGGATTATACCCTTGATTGTTTCCTTTTTGATAAAGAGCAGGATGAGAGCAAGGTTGAAATAGTTTTCAATGCCGACCTTAATCCTTTTATTAAAGCGGTAGCATCGCGACCCTTGCAAAATTTTGTTGATATGCTTGCCAATAAATTACAGGAACATTTTAAGTGATAATTCAAAGAATAAAAGCAACTTCCTTGAAGTCAAATGTTTTTATTTCTCCCTGATTTAACATAACTATTAGCCTGCCATATGGATCGGTACCCTGAATTTCACCAATAAAGTTTTTTCCCGCACTTTCAAATCTTGCTTCTTTAAAAATTCTGTAAAGGTTTTTGCTGTAAAGATCATCCAACTTAGAGGTTTCGCCTGCTTTTAATAAATTGTAAAAATATTCAATTTTTTCAGAGAGAGTTTGTACGCATTCTTCAACTTCAAAACCTTTTCCGGTTAACATTTTTAATGAAGCAGGATTGGGTGCATCAGAATGAAAAATTACTTGATTTATATTAAGCCCTATACCAGCAAAGCATTCTTTTATTGTATTACCAGCTATGTTGTTTTCAACCAGAATGCCTGCAATTTTTTTATCTGAAACATATATGTCATTGGGCCATTTAATGGTTACAGGTTCGTGTCCATTATAAAAGAAGGCTACAGTTTCTTTAACAGCCAGTGATAATATTTTGGTTATATAAAACTGTTTGTCAACGGGTAAAAATGATGGGCTCAGTAACCAGGTAGCCGTGATGTTTTTACCAGGTTGACTTTCCCATGAGTTGCAGCTATATCCCCGCCCGGCATATTGTTCATCACAGATTATAATACTGCCTTCCTGCAGATTATCAGATACTACAAGTTCCTTTGCCTTTTTATTTGTTGATTCGAGCCGGGTGAACCTAAAGATATTTTTAAAAAGATACATTGAAACAAATTTTTACAAGAGTTAAAATTACCTGTATTTGTTTTTTTAAGCAAAATTTATTTTTTATGCTGTTAAACAGAACATAAAGGCATAATTATCGTTTGATTAGATTGTAGTAACATGTAATATTGGGAAATGTATTTTGTGGTATACATAAAAAACTGTAAAGCAATAACTACAGGCTTTTTATACAGCAACATTCTCGTTAAAAATAGTTACTTTTGCAGTATGTAAATAGCTTGTAAATTGAGCAAAATCAATAAGTAGTTGTTACACATTACAAAAGTTACAAACATATAGGTAAAATTAAATTTATTGCATGGTTAGTGAAAAAACACTTGAAGCAACAGAAGTTTTAAAAGAGGAGATTGTCAAGGGTATTCAGGAAAAAAAGGGTCTTGATATAACTTGTCTTAACCTGGCCAAAATCAACAGTACGGTATGTGATTATTTTGTTGTTTGTCATGGTACAAGCAATACACATGTAAATGCTATAGCCGAGTCTATAGAGGATCAGGTTAACAAACATATTGGTTTAAAGCCTCGCAGGAGAGAAGGATTCATAAATGCTGAGTGGATATTGCTGGATTATCTCGATGTTGTTGTACACGTATTTCAACAACAAGTAAGAGAATATTATAAACTTGAAGATCTTTGGGCCGATGCTCCGGCATCAATGATCGAAGATTAAACACAGAGTTTTGTTTTTTACATTGTTATTTAATACTGAAAATACCTCCAATGAACAAAGAAGAAAATAAAAATACCCAGGATACCAGCAAACCCAGCGGTAATCCTACCAATAATAAAAAGGACCAGAATACTAGTCAGGGAAAGGGAAAGCCTCCTTTTAATTTTTACTGGATATATGGTATCCTAGCGGTTCTGTTTATTGCGCTTCAGTTTTATAACTGGGGTGGAACTGCTATTGAAATTTCACAACAACAGTTTGAGACCCGGCTTTTGGAGTCAGGTGACGTTGACAAGATTATTGTTGTAAACCGCGAGCTGGTCGAAGTATTTATTCGCGAAGATCGTATTGGTAATTATGATGATATCATTGAACGCGGAATTACTGAAGGGCCTCACTACTCTTTTAAAATTGGCTCCGTTGATAATTTTGAGCAACTGGTGCGTGATTCTCAGCAGGATGTAGCTTCCGATCAGCGGATACCCCTATTCTATGAGCAAAGAAAAGACTGGGGAACCGATATACTGAGCTGGCTCTTACCCATAGGTTTGCTTATTGTTTTCTGGATTTTTATCATGCGTCGTATGGCAGGTGGTGCAGGAGGTGGCCAGATTTTTAATATTGGTAAATCGAAAGCGCAAGTATACGATAAAGACACCAGGGTGAACATCAACTTTAACCACGTTGCTGGCCTGGATGAGGCTAAAATTGAATTAATGGAAATAGTAGATTTCCTGAAGAATCCCCAAAAATATACCAACCTCGGAGGTCAGATACCTAAGGGAGCCCTCCTTGTAGGGCCTCCCGGAACAGGTAAAACCCTGCTTGCCAAAGCTGTGGCAGGTGAAGCCCAGGTGCCTTTTTTCTCACTTAGCGGATCTGATTTTGTTGAAATGTTTGTGGGTGTAGGTGCATCAAGAGTGCGGGACCTGTTTAAACAAGCCAAAGAAAAGGCACCCTGTATTATTTTTATTGATGAAATAGATGCTATTGGCCGCGCAAGGGGCAAAAACCCGATGACCGGTGCCAATGATGAAAGGGAAAATACACTTAACCAGCTATTGACCGAAATGGATGGGTTTGGAACCAATGTAGGAGTTATTATTCTTGCTGCTACCAACCGTGCTGATATCCTTGACCGTGCACTACTCCGTGCCGGCCGTTTCGACAGACAGATACAGGTTGAAATGCCCGATCTGGAAGAGCGTAAAGCTATTTTTAAAGTTCACATGAAACCGCTTAAACTTGCTGAAGATGTTAAGCCGGAATTTATGGCAAGACAAACACCCGGTTTCTCAGGTGCCGATATTGCCAATGTATGTAATGAAGCGGCACTGATTGCGGCACGAAGAAATAAGAAGATTATTGAACGTCAGGATTTCCTGGATGCCGTAGATCGTATTATTGGCGGTCTTGAAAAAAGGAATAAAATAATCTCTCCGCATGAGAAAAAAGTTATTGCTTTTCATGAATCCGGGCATGCATCAACGAGCTGGCTGCTTGAGCATGCGCACCCATTGGTAAAAGTTACCATAGTGCCACGTGGCAAAGCTTTGGGTGCCGCCTGGTATCTGCCCGAAGAAAGGCAGATAACAACATATGAACAGTTATTTGATGAAATAACATCTGCACTGGGCGGTCGGGCTGCCGAAGATATTATTTTTAACAGAGTATCAACAGGAGCTCTTAATGATCTTGAGAAAGTTACCAAGCAGGCTTATGCAATGATAACTTATTTTGGATTGAATAAGAAAGTTGGTAATATCAGTTATTATGATTCAAGCGGACAAAGTGAATATTCATTTACAAAACCTTATTCTGAAAAAACTGCCGAAATTATTGATAAAGAAGTGAGTATTCTGGTAGAATCAGCTTATCAGCGCGCAAAGAATATTCTTCTGGAGAACAAAGATAAACTTGAGAAACTGGCAAGTTTACTTTTAGAAAAAGAAGTTATTTTCAGGGAAGACCTTGAAAGTATTTTTGGCAAACGACCATTCCCCGATCAGGAGCATGAAACTTATCCGGAGAAAGCCAAAGGAGAAAAAAAAGAAAAAGAAGAGAAAAAGAGCCCTTCAGGCAAAGAAGAAAAAACAGAAAAAGCTCCCGAGCCTGCAACAGAACCCGACAAGACCGTAAACCTTGCTGATATTAAGGATGAAAAACCATCTGCTAAGCAGTAAGCAAAAGCATTAAATCGAATTATAATGGAGGAAAGTACTTCCAGGGAAAAAGTGTTAAAAGCTGTAAGAGATGCGTTGGTAAACCCAATGGAGCCTCCTTACACCAATGAAGAAAATATACATCATGTATACAGTGCTCCAGAATCGGAATTTCTTGAAATTTCTTTTGCTGAAGCAATATCAAGGGTAAATGGTAATTTTGTTTTTAATACCGATGAGGAAGAGTTTGCAGAAAACCTGAAAACATTTTTAGAGACTCGCGAAATCGATTCTTTTCATTGCTATGAACCTGATATACAAAAGATTTTGAATGATAACGGAATTTTTTGTTTTAATGCCCGGGATGAGTTTAAGGATTGCCACGCAGGAATCACAAGCTGTGAATTTTTAATTGCCCGGCTGGGAAGTATCATGGTAAGTAGCAGGCTTGCAAGCGGAAGAAAAGGATTTATTTACCCGCCCGTTCATATAGTTTTGGCTTACCGTCATCAGCTTGTGTTTGATATAAAAGATGCATTTGCTGAATTAAGAAAAAAATATAGTGATACTGAATATCCCTCAATGATAAGTCTGATAACTGGACCCAGCAGAACAGCTGATATTGAAAAAACCCTTGTAATGGGTGCACATGGGCCTGAAGAACTTTATGTTTTTTTCATAGATAAATAAAATTATACCATCTTTGTGGATATATGAAAGAGAAGCTGCAGGTTGTTTACACTACGCAATACGAATTTAAAGCTGAACTAACCAAAGCAGTTCTGGAAGATAACGATATAAAATGTTTCTCATTGAGCAAAAAAGACTCAGCTTATTTGTTTGGAGAAATAGAACTATATGTTGAACCTGATGATGTGCTCAGGGCAAGAAAAATTATAGAAAGGGAACAACTTTGAGTAATCTGGCAAAAAGGACAATAACCGGTGTTTTTATTGTTATTCTCATTATCTTTTCAGTTGTTTTAAGCAAGTATATATTTACCGGCTTATTTTTGTTAATAACCATATTAGGGCTATGGGAATTTTATTCATTACTTGAAAAAGTTGATATTCATCCCAATAAAACACTTGGCACTATTGCAGGTGCTTTTTTGTTTATTTCAAATGCCTTTATTGCATTACATATTGCTCCTGTTGAATTGTTACTGATAAATTTTTTACTGGTTTTTCTGGTTTTCTTACTTGAACTATACCGTAATATTCCACATCCATTTACCAATGTGGCTTTTACTTTCTTTGGGCTGTTGTATGTGGCCGTGCCGTTTGCTTTACTGAATTATTTTCCCAATCCGGCTCTTGAACCTGACGTTTACAATCCAACCATTGTTTTGGGCTTTTTATTCCTTATTTGGGTGAATGAGTCAGGTGCCTATATCGTTGGTACTGCTATTGGTAAAAATCGTTTGTTTGAAAGGATCTCTCCTAAAAAAACCTGGGAGGGAACATCGGGTGGGGGAGTATTATGTTTGATTACTGCATGGATATTAGGGATGTACTTCAAAGAATTAAGTGTACTTAGCTGGTTTATTATTGCAGGGATAGTGGTAGTGTTAAGTACGTATGGCGATTTGTTTGAATCCATGCTAAAGAGAAGTATCAATACAAAAGATAGTGGTACTATTTTACCGGGGCACGGTGGAATTCTCGATCGCTTTGATGGGTTTATTATGGCAACACCTTTTGTGTTTGTATATCTTTTATTGATCTCCTGAACTAAAGTTAGAAATACTGTTAGAAAAAAAATACTTTAATATAAGGGTTTAGTTTTTTTGATAATTTTTACAATACATGAAAATTCACAGAGAAGGATATACCAGCCTTTTTATGACCTTGTTGTTTATTGCGGGTCTTATTGTTATTATTAATGTAGCATGGCCTGATCAAACACAATGGCATTATGCCGCTTATGCAATATTCGGATTGCTCTTTATCATGATCCTTCAGTTTTTTCGATCTCCTGCAAGGAAAGTTCCGATTGATGATAATCATATAATTAGTCCTGCAGACGGAAAGATTGTAGCAATTGAAAAAACCCTTGAAGATGAATACCTTCATGAAGAAAGGCTTCAGTTATCAATTTTTATGTCGCCTGTAAATGTACATGTTAACAGGTATCCATTAGGCGGCCGGGTATCATATGTTAAATATCATCCGGGTAAATACCTGGTTGCCTGGCACCCCAAATCATCTACCGATAATGAACGTGCAACAATTGTTATTAAACATCCTGAATATGGAGAAATACTGGTTCGTCAAATTGCCGGTGCACTTGCCCGGCGGATTGTTACATACAGCAATGAAGGCGAAGATGTAAAACAGGGAAGTGAAATGGGATTTATAAAGTTTGGTTCACGTGTAGATGTTCTTTTACCGGTCAATGCAAAAGTAAATGTTCAGTTAGGAGATATGGTGCGTGGCGGGGAAAGTATTCTTGCAATAATTGGCAAAAACTGATCATTACAAAATATCAAGTATTTCTTTCAGATTGTTTACAGAATAAGTGGGCTTTTGAACTTCGGGTTTTACCGGTTTATGCTTTACCCAAATCTGATCCATGCCCATCTGATGAGCTCCTAAAATATCTGCATCCGGATCATCACCAATAAGAATACTTTCATTGGGTCTGGCTTTGGTTTTGCTGAGGGCATAATCAAAAAAACGTTTGTCGGGTTTTCTGAAACCGGCCATCTCTGATGTAATGATATTTTTAAAATACTTTTTCAACCCGCTGTTTTCTATCTTGGTAAACTGTACTTCCTCAAAACCATTTGTAACTATATGCATATCGTATTTTGGAAGGAGCTTATCAAGTACTTCTATCGTTCCTGGGTAAAGGTTTGTTTTTAAAGGACTATTTTGAATGTAATGGGCTGCCATCGCTGATGCCAGTTCATTATCAGAAATGTTACAGATCGATAAACTATGGTTAAACCTGCTGAAATTGAGTCTTTCCTTTGTAATTTTCCCGTTTTTATAAGCTTCCCAAAGTGCAATATTGATCTTCTGATAAATATTATAAAACAGATTGGAGTCGCTAATCCCTTTTTCGTGGAGCTTAAAATGGGTGCACATTTCCAGAAATGTTTCCTTGTTGTTGGTGTCAAAATCCCATAAGGTTCTGTCGAGGTCAAAAAATAAATGTTTGTAAATGCTCAAAACCAGATATGTTTTTCTTCCTGTTACTATAATTTCTGAAAAGTGCATGCAAAAATACAAAAAAACGGACCGAATCAAAGTATTAATCCGGCCCGATTTTTCAAAATAGTAAAATCGATCAGTTTCTTGATCCTATTCTACCCCCTGCACTGGTATTAATACCTACAATAACAGGATTACCTGTGTATGTTACCGAACCGCCTGCACTTGCAGATGCATTCAGTTCATTTGTATTTACATCAATGCTGGCTCCTGTTGTGGCAACTGCATTAGCTGAACCACTTTCCATTTCAAATGCGTTAATACTGCCTCCGGCATTTGATTCAAGTTCAAGCACTTCGCTTTCTCCTTTCAGGAAAATTCTGGAACCTGTATTTTGTATGGCAGATAAGTGTTCAAAAAAGCCTTCTATTTCAATGCGGGCTCCGGCATTGGCAACTACTCTCAACTTGGTGAGAAAAAGCTTATTAGTGGTTTGAAACCTGGCTGAACCAGATACTTCAATGCTGCTAATACTGGCATTGCTGAGTTCTACCCTGATATCTTCTTTTGACAAAACGGGCTCCAGCGATTCTATAATCAGTTCTCCGCTTTTTACTTCAGCACGTATAAATTCATGCAGGTTTGAATCAGTTATCACTTTCAACTCAATTATACTGTCCTGCGTAAACATAACATTGTAATTGCCTCTTACCTTTATTTTGTCATATTCTTCCACAGATATGTAGTTTTCTGTAATATTTCCATCGCCTAACTGAAATCCTTTTTTAAGGTTTGACCTGATAAATATCATCATTACCACCATTAAAACAGTAATGATTATAAATGCAGTTAATAATATTAAATTGCTCTTTTTCATTTCTTTATTGATTTAAGGTGAAAATTCCAAATAACTATTGATTTTGGTCATAAATTTCTTCCATTTCTTTACAACTGATATCAAGTAGTTTCATTGTTTTCATTAAAACGGGAAGATCTCTTTCAATGAATTCTGCTCTTTTCAATTCAAGCGCTTTTTGATGACCTTCTTCTGTAACGAAATAACCAATACCTCTCTTGTTGTATATGATATCTTTTTCCTGCAGATAAACGAAAGCTCTCATGGCCGTGTTAGGGTTTACCTCTAAGGTAACTGCAATATCTCTGACAGATGGAATCCTTTCATTGGACTTCCACTTCTGGAGCAATATATTCTCGCAGAAATTGTCAGCAATTTGCATATAAATGGGTTGATTCTCTAAAAATTCCATATTAAACCTCCCTTTCTTTAAATTTAAAATAACTCACTATTAAGAAAAATGGAGCAGTAACTACCCAAAAAATAGTTTTTGCAATATCAGGAAGATTCACTGTAAAGAATTGCACAGCTTCATTTGGCAGACTCTCTTCATTCACCTGATTAAAATCACCCAGTATGAGCCAGCCTGCCAAAGCCAGAATTGAGCTGAAAATCATCTGAATCACGAAAATGCTGAGTAAAGTTTTAAGCAGATTGTTTTTCCTGAAATACAGAGCTCCCAGGAAGAAAACACTTTGGGTAACCACATAAATTCCCATAGTTCTGATACCATCATTGGTAAAAGGATTGTAAATTTCAACTCCTGTGTTAAACAGAAATGATGATAACAGGCTTGCCAAAGCAAGTATTGCAATTAATAAGACATTCGCAATAATGATATATAAAAAAGATGTGATAATCCAGTTTGATAACAGCTTTTCAATGGTATTTGCCGGTAGCATCAGATAGAACTGTCCTCGGGCAGATGTATGAATTTCATTGTATGCCATAGATGTTATCAGATAACCGGCTATGAAAATAAAAGTCACCCCGGTTGTTGATAGTGCTGAAAGGTTAAAAAAACCGCTGCTGTAACTCTGCAACAATGAAATAACAATAAGAACACCACTAATTGCACCAAAACCAACTAACCAGGTTTTCAGGTTAATAAAGGAATGTCTTTTCATTAGCAGGAAAAGACGCTGTATTGAAAATTGATTTATTTTTTCCATGGTTTTATGATTTTATTGCTTCGTTCATAATTTCTGAATTTTTTATTACTCCATTGAAAAGGAGCTCAAGATCCACGGCTGTATCTTGTCCGGTATTTTTTCTGATAGCTGCTTTTCCACCAAGCACCTCCTCGGCGTAAAGAATATCATCTGCGCTATCATCATCTTTAATTTTCCCGAAGGTAAGCCTTGTAGATATGTCCATAAGGTTGTGCTTAAAGATGATTGTACCATTGTCAAGAATAATAACGTGGTCAATGATACTGGCAAGGTCTCTTACCTGATGGGTAGAAATAATAATACATTGTTCTTCGGTTGAAGCAGCTGCCATTATTCTGCGAAACTGACTCTTGGAAGGAATATCCAAACCATTGGTAGGTTCGTCCATTAACAAAACATTGGTTTGCGTTGCTAGCCCGAAAGCGATCAGAAACTTCTTCTTCTGACCATAAGAATAGGCTGTAAGCTTTTTATCATTTGAAATTTCGAACTCTTTCAGGTATTTATCCAGCAAGGTATAATCAAACCTGGGATAAAATGGTGCATTCATCTCAACGAACGATTTTATACTAACCGGTGGCAGTACAAATTCCTCAGGTATTACATAAATGTTGGCCAGGATTTCGGGCAACCTGCTGCTTACATCTTTTTCAAATATAAGGCATTGTCCGTTTTTTGGGAAAAGTAAACCCGACATAAGCTTCAGTAGAGTGGTTTTGCCGGCTCCATTCATGCCAAACAATCCGTAAATGTTTCCTGATTGAAGCTCCAGGTTGAGTTCCCTGAATAATTGCTGGTTTTTTTTGTAGCCAAAGTCCAGCTTTTCAATTTTTACCATAGTTTTTGCGTTTATTAAGTTACTAATGTAATACTAAACTAATACACTGCAAATCTAATATAGTAATTTGAATTGTGCAAGTATTTTTTAAAAAAAATGCAATTTTTTTTTGGTTTAACAGGTAAGGTATTAATATTCAACAATATCAGTGTATGCCAATAATATATTAGCATCCAGGTAAGGTAAGAAGCTGATGAAGGTTTATATTTTTAGCTTGGTTGTATTGAAATCAGTTCTCGTAATGTCTGATAATATAAACCAGATAATCACCCAGGTAAGAAAATCCAAGTTTGGAGTAGAGTTGAATAGCTTCATTATTGGTTTTATGTACTTCAAGTTTCATCTGGAAGCCTTTCTTTTTTGCAAAGTTTATTGATTCTATAGCAAGTTTTCGTCCAATACCTCTTTTTTGAAACGAAGGCATTACCCCAAAATGGTGTAAATGAATTCTACGGCCGTCAAATGTCATCCACGAAGTGGCCAGGATTTTCCCATCATCGCTTTCAGCAACCAGCAGTTTCCCACCCATTTTAATGCTTTTCTCGATAATTTTTTGATTATCACCCCTATGGGCACCGCCAAGACCTGTTTTGAGCCACAGGTCGGTAATGGCAGGATAATCTACCGCCCGGTAATCGCGGATAACAATATTTTCCATTCTCCAGTTTCGTTAATGACAGTACATTATACTATTGAGTTTTTGGATTTCGGGTTTTTGCATTATAACTTATGGCTGCCCCAATTGCAGTGCAATATCTGGCATGTTTAGGAATATGAAACTTAACACCATAAAGCTTCGACAACTCCCTGAA
>SLOJ01000008.1 GCA_007132585.1 Bacteroidales bacterium
AGGAAATAATGATTACCAGATCGCCTTTTTGAGCTTTGCGGGCAGCCGGACCGTTCATGCAAACTACTCCACTTCCCCTTTCGCCCTTGATTACGTAAGTTTCCATACGTTCACCATTGTTGATATTAACAATATGAACTTTTTCATTTTCTATAATGCCGGCAGCATCCATTAAATCTTCATCAAGGGTAATGCTGCCAATATAATGCAAATCGGCCTGGGTAACCACGGCACGATGAATCTTCGATTTTAAGATTTGAATAAACATGAATGCGCTTTTTCAGAAATGCTTAAACTACAAAAAAATATCTGGTCTGGTAAACAAATAACAAGTAAGGATAGTTGAGCCCGACCCTGTTAAAACAGCTTTTTAGGGGTGGCAAATTTACAAATTTAAAATCATATTATCAATGAGCCTTACCTCTCCCATATAAACAGCTATACAGGCAATTACCGGCTTTGGGGGTTTAACTTGTCCAATCGGCTCAAGGGTTTCTGTATCTGATATTTCAAAGTATTCCAATTGCATATAAGGATTGTTGTTGATTCTTTGCTCAACCTCTTTCTTCAGTTCATCAGGTTGGGTATGCGGATACATCTTCTTTGCAAACAACAATGTGTTGTAAATTAACGAAGCATGTACGCGCTGCACTTTGCTTAGCCGCACATTCCTGGTACTCATAGCCAGCCCGTCGGGCTCACGCACAATAGGACATGAAACAATCTCTACATCAAGAGTTTCCTGTTTTGCCAAAGCCCTGATGATGGCAAGCTGCTGAAAATCTTTCTCACCGAAATAAGCACGGTTGGGTACTACAATATCAAAAAGCTTCTTTACTACTATGGCTACACCGTTAAAGTGACCCGGGCGGTACCGTCCTTCCATTACTTTATCCAGTATGCCAAAGTCGTACTGCCGGGTTACCGGTTCAGGATACATTTCTTTTACCGGCGGATAAAATACCAAATCACACGCAGCATCGCGCAACATTGCCACATCCTGATCAAAGGTGCGGGGGTATTTCTCCAGGTCATCGGGGTTATTAAATTGCACAGGATTTACAAAGATGCTGCAAACTGTAACATCATTTTCTTTTACCGAATGGTTTACCAACTCAATATGCCCTTTATGTAAAGCACCCATGGTAGGAACAAACCCCACAATAAGTCCTTCTTTTTGCCGGTTTTTACTCCAGGCATGCATCTCTGCAGCGTTGTTAATAATTTCCATAAATCAAGCTTTGTAAAAAACAAAAACATTTGTAAATCGTGAACCTTGTCGCGAAAAAAGAAATTTTCAGTTAAAACGATGATAAAAACAGGCCTCGTGAAAACAGTTATTATATTGATATCTAGATGCTTGTATCCTTTTCTGTTGCCTTTTTATAAAGCCCGCAAAGCTAAGGTATATATTTGAAAAATAGCAAAAAAAAGTGTACCTTTGCATAATATTTTACTAACAGTCAATTTAATTTTTCTATGGAAAAACCCAAAGTTCTTTTTGTACAGCAGGAGATAACCCCATATTTAAAAGAGTCGCACCAGGGCCTTATCGGACGTCAGCTTCCACAAGGTATCCAGGAAAGGGGAAAAGAGATCAGAACATTCATGCCCCGCTTCGGAAACATCAACGAAAGAAGAAACCAATTACATGAAGTGATACGCCTCTCCGGCATGAACCTGGTCATCAATGACACCGATCACCCTCTTATCATTAAAGTTGCCTCCATACAGTCTGCAAGAATGCAGATTTATTTTATCGACAACGATGATTTCTTCAAGCGTAAATTTACCGTAAAAGACAAAGCAGGCAAGCTTTTTCCTGATAACGACGAGCGGGCAATCTTTTTTACCCGTGGCGTTATTGAAACGGTAAAAAAGCTAAGTTGGGCACCCAGCGTGGTACACTGCAACGGTTGGTTTACTGCACTTATGCCGGTATATGTTAAAATAGCGCTGAAAGATTCAGGAATGTTTACCGATACCAAAGTAGTTTACTCTATTTATGATGATGATTTTGAAGGAAGCCTCGATCCGGGTCTGGCAAAAAAATTCCAGACACAGGGCATTGGAGCCGAACATCTTGAAAAACTCAAAGATCCTACCTTCGTCAATCTTAGTAAAACCGCCATGGATTATTCCGACGGTATCATATTCGGAAGTGAAAAAATCAACCCCGAACTGGAAGAATATGCACGCCAGTCAGGCAAACCGGTATTGGAATATCAACCTGCTGACAAATACATGGATGCATACAATACGTTTTACGATGAAATTATTGTTCAGGAATCTATGCTTACACAATAATTTTTACCATAACTTTGCATTTCCAAAACGTAAGATGTGATAAAATTATTTAACTCCAAACATAATAAAGTTTTGAAAAAATCCGATAACCCCCGGCTTAGCCGGGGTTTTTTCCGTTTTAGCGGCTTATTTGCTGCCTCCCTTATTATTTCAGTAATAATTATTTCATCCTGTACCGAAGAACTTGACAGTATCGGGATGGATTTGATTGACGACCAGCTTGAAATCACATCCCAAACGGTCCTGCCTCTTTCGGCTTTTACCGAGATTGAAGACTCAGTGCCTTCTTCACTGGCCGATCAACAATTGCTTGGTTTCTATAGCGATGATGTTTTCGGGAAAACAAAGGCGAGCATTTACACCGAATCTTTGCCTCTTAGCATTCCCTTCAACATACCGGGAACACTCAGCCCCGAATCTCTTATAGTTGACTCGGTAGTGCTTAGCATTGCCTACAGCGGCTATTTCGGTGATCTGTCAACCCAACAAAGCATAAGTGTTTTTGAACTGGAAGA
>SLOJ01000114.1 GCA_007132585.1 Bacteroidales bacterium
CAGAAATAAACTACAGGACTGAAGGAAACAATTTTACACCGTATGATGAAGAAATAATGAGAGGCATTCAAATACGACAACCTTTTTCCGGCGATGCGGGTGAGAACACATTGATTTTTCACGTTCCTTCAACAGGATACGAACGATTATTCTTTCGGTTTGCTGCAAAAGATTTTTACGCAGCCGAACATATTATTGCCGATTATTCAATAACTCCCAACCAAACAAACTGGACAAATAACGGACTAGAGCATTACAACCTGAATTTGACCAAAGAATACCAACTTTTTACTCTGGATTTAACTGATATCATTGAAACGTATAATAATCCTGATTTGAAAATCAGGCTGCGTTTTGAATGCAATGACCCATTTATGGATGATGAGTACAGGGTGTCTTTTAACAACTTCAGCCTTGAAGGAGAACCATTTACAACTCACATATCAGAATCCGATCATGAAAAACCAGGGATGAATGTATTTCCAAACCCCCTTAAATCAGGTGATATGCTCTTTCTGGAAAAATTTATGGATGTTTTTCTTTTTGATACCACAGGCAGACTTATATATTTAAAGCAGGATATTAACAAACTATCCACCAAAGGTATTACTCCCGGAACCTACTTCATCAGAAACCAGTTGGGGCAAGTGGCAAAGGTGATCATCCTGCCCTGATCAAAATGAAAAGATTACCTGATCATAAAGGTATAACCCACAGTAAGACTCATGGATTGCAGCGCATCTCCATAAGTGTCCAGCTCCAAAAAAGAATTGAATGGTATAAAATACCTTGCATCGAAATAGAAATTGCTGATTCCGAAGGATATCCCGGCATTCATACCAATGATATAATTTTGAATGCGCTCAATTTCCGCAATTTCCATTTTTTCTGATTCTGTTATCAAGCGATTATCCTGGCTTGTAAGAAAACTAACTTGTGGGCCTGCAAATAACATTAACAAAGTAGTTGAATCAAAATCATCATCAGCACCCGGCTCAAAAAGACCACCATATCCAAAATGTGCAGCCACATCAACATAATTAAGGCCAAGCCTGACATCTGAATTTGTATACGTTTCGTTTATATAAAGAGGTGTAAACAAATCCAGTGTCTTTCGGCTGTAACTGACTTCAGGGCTTGCAATCATGTTATTTCCGACTTTAAGAATACCTCCCAGCCCAAGAGTATACCCGAAGCGATCACCATAACCTGGTTCAAATCCTATACCCAGGAAGTTATAGTTAGTGCCCCCTTTTACAAAAATGGCATTTTGTGAATTAGCACCAAATGGCAATAGAATAATAAAAACAATTGTTGTAATCTTCAACAGGGTTTGAAAAATGAATTTTATCATCACAAGGTTTTTTCTGTATTATTTAAATTTAGACTAACTATAAATTGCACTTTCTAATTTTATATTTTACGTAACATGTTTGCGAATTTAATGTTTTTGCAGGATGAATTGCAAAAATGCATTTAATAATAATTAGAGATGGTTGAAGTTGATCCATTGATTTTGTACTTTTAAACTTTGTAAACCCTTAAAATTTCAGCTATGAGTTGCACTGGAAATACTGATCGTCGCAGGTTTTTGAAAACCCTGGGCGGAATTATTATCGGTGGCAGCGTATTACCGGCTGCCGGCAAATTGGGTTTTCTCCACACAAATGTCAACGCCATGTCAACATTATCGCCCACCAATTACGAACCACTTTACCTGAAGCTACATAAAAACGGGGCACTGAAAGCCCGTGCTGATGTATTGTGGGATATGATGCGCTCGTGCAGCCTATGTCCGCGCGAATGTGAGAAAAACCGAATTCGGGGCCAACGGGGAGATTGCAACGCCAATTCCGATCTGGAAATTTCCTCTTTTGCACCACATTTTGGTGAAGAAAGAGAACTGGTGGGCCGGAATGGCTCCGGTACGGTTTTCTTTACCAACTGTGCGCTTCATTGTGTTTTCTGCATCAATTATGATGTCAGTCAAATGGGACAGGGCAGGCGCAGGAGCATTAATGATTTGTCCAATATGATGCTTACCCTTCAGCGTATGGGTTGTCATAACATAAACATGGTGAGCCCAACCCATTATGCTCCGCATATTTTAAAGGCACTCGATATTGCTGCCGGTAAGGGTCTTCGCTTACCATTGGTTTACAATACATTTGGATGGGAAAAGCTTGAAATCCTTCAACTGCTTGATGGAGTGGTTGACATTTACCTGGCCGATTTTAAATATGATGATCCGCAGGCTGCAGATAAATACTCTCCGGGAGCTGTTACTTATCCTGAAATAACAAAAAAAGCACTTATTGAAATGAATCGTCAGGTGGGAGTACCTGAAGTGGAAACCGGTAAAGGATTGATCAAAAAAGGTTTGATGATCAGGCATCTTATCATGCCCAATAATGTGGCTAAATCAGACCTGGTGATGCAATGGATAGCACAAAACCTTCCCAAAGACACATATATTAATGTAATGTCGCAGTATACACCTGTATTCAAAGCCAATCAATACCCGGAAATCAACAGGAGAATCACACAGAGAGAATATAACGAAGTGGTATTAGCAGCAAGTAGAGCAGGTTTAACGAATACAAGATTGCAGGGAGGCTAAATCATTTTTCTTCTCAAAAGGCTAATACCTTAATCAATTACTTTCAGGGATGGCTTATTAGGTTTTTTAACACTTTTCAGAATACTTTTTTAAGAAGAACATTGAATATTTACATAACAAAAGGCGAGCCCTGCACTCGCCTATTGCCTTTTAACCACCAAAACAAAAACAACATTAACCAATAAAAACAACCAAAAAAATGATTAAAATTTTCAGCACTACAATGTAGTTATTTTTTGGAATATCACAAAAATTTTTTGCTACTTTTTAAGTGTTTTTTTCCCTTCTTTTTATCATCACCAGATAAATCGATTATTATCAGCTTATCTCATATAAAAAAAAGTAAAAAATTTCTTCTTTGTTACCAGGGATATCTTCGATGAAATGGATTCGAATTATAGCCTCCAAAGCCACCCGAATAAGGATTAAAAGGGTTATGTCCTCTGGATATATTTATTTCTGCTCCAAATCGCAAGTTTTCTGTAATTCTCAGATCCATACCCACCATCATACCCCGTGCATTCATATCAAATGCCTGTGGGTTCATTTGGTTATGCATCATGTTGAAATTATTTTGCTCGGTCCAGGCACCTCCTGTAATTGTCAGCCGCGGATTAACCTGATATGCACCAAAAGCATACATTGTATTGCTTAGAAAACGATTGGGCATTTCTGTACCCGAAACATTCATAAACATAGGTGACCCACCACTCATGTTTGAAGTTGAAAAAATGGTTCCTACTATTAATGAGAAATTCTGGCCGGGCTGAAACTGAAGATGGGGGGCAAATGACTGGGTAAACAGACTGCCTCCAAAACCTGTAGAAAAGGTGCTTCCCATCTGCATGCCAAAAGCAGGCCTTTCACTGAACAATCTGTAATTATCGGTAAGTAATTCGGGTTGTTCGGCAGGCAGATCCTGGGCAATCAGAAGAGCCGGAAATAAAAACGCCAGAATAATGGTGAAATATTTTGCTTTCATAACACAGGCTTTTAATGTTAAGCTTTTCAAAGGTAACGAAAAACCGGTGGATTGGTTGTTTTTAACTCATAAAAATAGAAAAAATGAATAATTAAACCCCGGACTTTTGTTTTTTTAAGTATTTCAAAGTCTTTGCTTACTTTTGCAATTCTGAAAAACAATAAATATATTTTCACAACGACCTATAATTTAATATATTATGAAGATTAAGATAAACCGGAATCCTCTTTTAAATGGATTAAAAAGTTATTCTGTTATTACTTTGGGATTGTTTTTAAATGCACTTGCCTGGACAGCCTTTATAATCCCGTCGGAAATTATTGGCGGTGGAATTACGGGTTTGAGTACTATTGTTTTTTATGCAACAGGCTTTCCGGTGGGAGCAACCTTTTTTCTTATCAATATTGTTTTGATAATCATTGGGATAAAAAGCCTTGGATTATCCTTTGGTATCCGAACCATCTACGGATCAATTGTGCTATCAGTTTTCCTTAGTGTATTGCAACAGTTCATCACTGAACCTGTAGTTTCCGATAAGTTTATGGCAGCCATTATTGGGGGTATTCTGGGTGGCGGTAGTGTGGGTCTTGTTTTTTCGCAGGGCGGCAGTACAGGTGGTACCGATATCATTGCCATGATCATCAACAAATACCGTAACATTAGTCATGGAAAACTTATCCTGTATATGGATGTACTGATCATTGCCAGTTCATACTTTATATTTCAGTCTATTGAAGTAATGGTTTATGGTGTGGTAGTGATGGGGGTAGCTTCTTATGCTATTGATATGGTTTTGATGGGTCACAGGCAAAGTGTGCAAATGTTTATTTTCAGCAAGCAACCCGATCTGATAGCTGAACAGATTGCCAATGAAATAGGCCGTGGAGTTACTTTAGTCGATGGCAAAGGCTGGTACAGCAAAACAAAAAGCACTGTCCTTATGGTGGTAGTTCGTCGTTATGAAACCAATAAAATATTCAGAACCATAAAATATATTGACCCCGATGCGTTCATCTCTATTTCAAAGGTAATGGGGGTTTATGGGAAGGGTTTTGACCCGATCAGGTATTAGGGTGGATGAGTTGAAAGGTTGATAAGTTTATGGCTTTATAAGTTTAAGAATTAATGACTAATTAGTAATGGCTGATGTGTAACGGGTTAATTAAGCTTATACCGGTCTATTCCCAATTTCAAACCCTTAGGGTTCGGCGAAGTCAACGAAATAAGGGGGATGTTATTTTCTTTGAGATGTTTATGAGTGATTAGTATATTTTCAAATTTCGAATTTCGAATTTAGTGCTTCGAATTTTTTCCGTCTTCCGTCTTCCCTATTGTTTCGTCCAAATCCGGTTATTCAGGTTGAGGTCTTCAACAATGTTAACTGCCAGTTGAATATCTTCAAAATATTCCTGAACCAGACTAAAGCGTGTCATTTTTTTAAAATAACTGGGTTCAAAAAGATTTTTTCTGTAAGCAATGGCTATATAAAGGAAAGAATTAACAAAAGAAATATAAAGATGATTGGGATGCTTTTCCCTGAACTCAGATATTCTTCGCATAAGTGATGTGCTAAGCACATACCTGGCTTCAACCTGATCTTCACCATAAACTACAAAATGTTTGTTAAAATCAGGATCTTCTAGCTTGACCAGTTTTTCCCGGCGGGAAAAATTCATTTTCTTGAAAAAATCAGCTAGAAATCCTTTACCCAATCTGTTTGGCAAAACCACGGTTGACGTTTGAAAATGCTTATTAAAATCTGCAATAAAAAATAATCCTTTAAAAATGGTATGCCATGTTGTTTTGGTCCGGCCCTTTTTATCTGTTGTTGTTGTTTTATATTCTGCCTTTACTTCAGAAAACCAGATCTGTGTTTTATCAACCTTACCATGCACCATGTCATCACCCGAATAACGGTCGATCCTGTTAAGAAAAATACGCGAACGCTGGAAGCTGTCGGAGCCCACATAATTTTTTGGCTCATAATTCAATTCCGGACTAACAAATTTCACAATGGGTTCAATTACTTTCTGCTTGAAATCACTGTAAAAAGTTTTGTCACGTGCCCAGTTATTTCCGGTAATTATTGCTCCGATAATTATAGCAGCCAAAACCAGAATAAAATAGAAAACACTGTTATTGTCTTGTTTACTTGCATCAAGATTCAGGTATATTACTGTGGCCAAAAGCAGTAACAACAAAGTAAGCAAAATAACTATAGCGCTTCTATTCACAATTTTTTTCCTTCTGTCATCCAAAGCTTTCAAATCAGGCATCATAACCTGATTAAAAAACTTCTGAAATTCATCAAGTGATTTCATATCCTACAGATTTGTTGCACCAAACCAATTCATATGATAAACTCTACGAACATATATCATTATACGATAACAATGTATCTGACATATTAAAGCTACTTATTAAAAAGTGCCTTCACATCCACATTCTGTCTTTCCTGTTCAGAAATTTCAAATAGTCTTTTGGTTTTAAAATTAAAAACCAGGGCAAAAACGTTAGAGGGAAACATCTGGCAGGCATTATTATAATCGGTAACAGCTGCATTATATGCCCTTCGGGCAGCACTAAGCTGCTCTTCAACTTCATTGAGGCTACCTTGCAACTGAATAAAATTCTGATTGGCCTTAAGGTCAGGATAGTTTTCCACTGCAACCATAATACCACCCATTGCACGTGATATTTTGTTATCAAGATCAACCTTTTCGTTGTCAGAAAGATTACCCGAAACGGCTTTGGCTCTCATTTCAGTAATTTCTGTAAGCGTTGAGCGCTCATGCTCCATGTACTGCTGCACTGTAGCAACCAGGTTGGGAATGAGGTCGTAACGTTTTTTTGCCATTGCATCAATGCTGGCAAAGGCTTTTTCAGCCATATTGCGCAGGCGAACAAGCCGGTTATAACCTAAAATGGCAAAAAGGACAAGAACACCCAATACGATCAATAAAGTAGTAAATCCCTCCATAGCTATTTTTTTTATGTTTTTTTTTAAACAATTATCATTAAAGGTAAAAATAAATCAAATAGTATTTTATCAACCCATAAACCTATTTCCGAATCGCTAATAGCTCCCGGGATTTCCGCTTCGCTCCAACAACCTATCATCATCATTAGCTTTCCTCTTCAAAATATAGCTTATAATAAAACTTACCTCGTCCATCATCAAATCCCTTTTCAATCATATTGGGGTTGCCGTGTACGTATACATGAAAGTTTTTATCAAGTTTAATAACGCTTCTGAAGTTTTTCTTTTCTTTTTTTACAGCGGGTTCAGCAATCTGAAAATCATCTTTGGTAAGCAAATGTTGTTGCTCGGCAAATTGCCGGCGAAAATCGCGATAAGCGTCAATAACCTGGGGCTCTGCTAACACTTCCTGTTCAAAAGCTTCTGAGCTATATGCTTCATTCTCTGAAAAATACTGTACTACCTTATCTTTAACCTGAAGTTGCTTATTACGTGACACATCATTTTCTTCGATAAGACGGGTATTGCAAAAGCTTTTGGCCATATTCATAACCATTCTGGTCTGGTAGAAATCATCATCACGGGGAACAACTTTCAAAAATTCATCTTTCCAGAATCTTGACTCTTCGGCATTGGTTTTATCCACAATGCACATCTTAAACCCCTGCTCTTTCTCGGTATTGAATATCAAACAACCTTTATCCAGTTTATTAATATTTATACCATTCTGATATTCAATGGATAGGTTCTCATCATCGGAATATACTTTCAGAAACGTATCCTTGTTCTCTGATTTAAAAATACCCAGTGCATCGGTCAGTTCATCTTCTACCATGCAATTGTTAAGCAGAACAATGTATAACTCGCCCGATTTTACTTTGGGGTGATGAGATTTCTCGTAAAGATGTTTGGCAATATTAACCGATTGCAGCACAAAGCTCTCATCAGGATCAAAGATTTTTCCTGCATAATGATACATTTCATTAAGGTTGACATCGGTATCATGACTGAAGTTATAAAAACCAAGGTCTTTTTTATGAAGTGGTGCCAGGAAAAAACGTGAAAGTACTGCCTCCAGATCGGGATCATTTAAAGGAAATGGATCTTTTGAACACTTCAACTGCTCATCATGTGAAGGGTTTCCAACCTTGTGTACAATAATTTTATCGATGGTGGCATCTGACAGGTCCAGCATATTTATATCTCATTAAAATTCAATGTAATAGGACCATCTTCCTTGAAGTCATAAAGAGTAAGACGGCGCATTTCGTAAAAACCTCTCCAGTAATTACGCAGTGCAGCCAGGTATCGCTGCTTGGCACGATCCTTTTCTTCAAGAGCAATGTTAAGTTCAAGAATATCAATACGTCCGATAAGATAGCGTTGTCGTGAAACTTCGTATCGTTTATCAGCAATAGTATCAGCCTTTGCAGCAATCATAAGCTGACGGTCGAGCATATTGAATTCCATTACCCGTAAAAATACTTCTTGTTCAAAATCTATCAATGCCTGCTCAACATTGGTATTCACCAGTTCGCGGTTCGATTCTGCCATTCTTACCCTTCCCCGGCCAACACCCCAGTCGAGAATGGGTATTTGTATTCCTACACGTAATTGTTGTTGATCAAGGGGATCAACATACACATCTGAGAAATTATCGGCTGTTTGGGTCAACCCGTATACGGCAAATAAATTGGCATTAAAGCGGCTTTCAGATCTTGCCTGACTTACCTCGCTTTCTGCTTCCAATTGCTGCCGCTCCAGGGCAAGAATATCTGAACGATTCTGGCGTGCCTGTTCCAGGGCTGCTTCTACCTGAATAAGCATGTTGTGTCTTTCAGCAGGAACAATAAGTGTAACATTTTCTACATTTTCTATACCGAGATAAGAACGAAAACGAAAAAGAGCAGCTTCATAATCAATACGTGCCTGCTCGAGTGCAGCTTCTGAATTTAAAACATTTAGCTCCATCTGCAGGAGTTCATTCTCTGCAATTCTTCCCAATGAATATCTTCCTTTGGAAATCTCATAAAGTGTATCATTATTTGCCAGGTTTAAGGTATTGATCTCAATATTTATCTGGGCCAGCAGAAGATCAAAGAACAGGTTATTGGCACGCATGGAAATGGTTTCAAGGTCTTCGATATAGCGTTTGCGTGCTTCCTGAAAACGTAAAGGTTCAATCTCACGCTCCCATTTATAAGGATTGTAACCGAATATTGGCTGCCTAAAACCTATATTAATCGGTGTAGAAAGGAAAGATGTGGTATTTCCATCTTCGCGTATCAGGTCAATACGCTCCAGCCCGGTGCTCATAAAAATTTGTCCTCCTGTTAAGCCAATACGCTGGTTCAATGATAAATTTCCTGATGATGATGCCAGGCTTCTGCGCACAAAAACATCGGAACCATCGGGCAATGTAATTGCCTGAATGGTCCGGTTAAGGTTTGGGAGTGTTGCATCAAGTCTTAAACCAGGCAGATAACCCGCCTGATAAGATCGGTGACGCCAGTAACTTCCGCGATATCTGTGCCTTGCCGCCAAAGCATCGGGTGATTGCTCACGGGCAATTTCAATTACCTCTTCAAGGTTAAGGAAACGGGCTTCGGGAGATTGCTGAGCTGATGAATTGGAATTACAAAAAAACGAAAGGATAACAAAGGCTAATCCTGTATAAATGCCGTACTTCATAATAAATTTTTTAACAATCTGAATTACCAGGGATAAAAACGGGTTAAAAATAGTGTTTTTGTATGTATTAACATTAGGGCTTTTCGTTAAATAAAATTATATATGACGCACGTGGTAATTTTACAGCAATCTTACAGCCGGGCTTATTTTATGAAAATAGTAAAATTTTGTTGGAGATAAATTAGAAACTAAACAGAAGCAGGATGAACAATACGATGTTAGGCAGAAAAGGTAATATCAATATCTTCATTGATCAGGATCATTGATCAGGATCCAGAGCCAATTAAAAACCCTTATTGGCTTCCTGGGGTAATTCAATCATCATAATAATTTATCATTTCACTTTAATGCTGAATTTAACAGGCCTATCAAAATGGCAATTATCAGAATAAATCCTGAAGTATTATTTTTCATGTGTTCATAATTTGTTTTAAACAGTTCACATGTAATCGCATGTATGAACATCATCCTGTGTGTGAGTGAAGTAAACATGCTTATTTCATCATATTTATAATTAATAATGAACAGAAAGCAGCGGAATCAATCAGGCATCGCCACGTTTATCCTGATTTCTCCTGCCTCTAAATCTTCTTTCCGGTTTTTCATCCTTATCACGCGATGCTTTACCGGCTGATCTGTAACCCCTGTTATCCCCGGATCTCTTGTCTGTTTTGCCACCAGGTCTTCTCCATTTGGGTTTTCTTCCGTCGCTATAGCTTTTAGGATTATACTCAGGCCCTTTTCCCAGTTCCGCTGGCAGTTCGGGTTTTTTAACGCTATAGCCGATAAGTTTTTCTACACCGGCAAATTTGCGTTGTTCAAGTTTTCCTATGAATGTAATGGCCTTACCGGTGCGTGCGGCACGGGCTGTACGTCCTACCCTGTGCACATAATCTTCCGGATCACCCGGAGCATCATAATTTATTACGATGCTGATATTATCAACGTCAATACCGCGTGATAACACATCAGTTGCAACGATAACCTTAATAATCTTATTCTTGAACTTTCTCAGAATATCGAGTCTCACATTTTGCTCCAGATCAGAATGAAATGCTTCAACATCCAGCTTTTTTGACCTGAGCATTTCATAAATCTGCTTCACTTTTATCTTTGTTGAGGCAAAGATGAGCACCGACTCATAGTCCATACTTTTGAGCAAAGAAATCAATAATCTGTCTTTTTGATCATCAAAAACCACAAAAGCCTGCTGATCAACTCCTTCGGCAGGTTTTGAAAGGGAAAGATTTATTTTTACGGGATCTTTCAGGATCTTTCTGGCAAGCAATTCAATTTTGGGTGGCATAGTTGCACTGAACATTAAAGTTTGCCTTTCCCCGGGTAAATAACTGATAATACGCATAATATCATCATAAAAACCCATATCGAGCATACGGTCAGCCTCATCAAGTACAAGATGCTTTATGTTAGAAAGATCAATCTTACCCATGCCAAGCATTGCTATGAGTCGTCCCGGAGTAGCCACAACGATATCAACTCCGCTGGTCATACTCTTCTTCTGAGCTTCCCAGCTAATTCCATCACCTCCGCCAAAAACAGCCATTGAACCTACTGAAACAAAGTACCCCAGTCCTTCAATCTGTTGATCGATTTGCTGCGCCAGCTCACGGGTAGGAACAATCACCAGGGTATTCAGCCCCTTAGTTTTGCGATCAATGATTTTATGAATAATGGGAAGAACAAAGGCAGCAGTTTTTCCTGTACCTGTTTGGGCGCAACCCAGCA